>NZ_CAJHBK010000005.1 GCF_904846615.1 Psychrobacter sp. JCM 18902 | reverse complement strand
AGTTTTTGAATATAGGGATGTATACAAGACATTCTTAGATAAAGTTAACTCTGAATATAATATTCCATATAATCTATTATCTGTAATTGAAGGTAAACATAGTAATAAAGAAATTGAAATTAGTAGCCAAATTAAAATAGAAGTCGTCAACTTTTTATATGAACACCTTAAAGGTTTACTAGAATTTAATGCTTTATTACCTGAGCAAATTACTAATGTACTGTCAAACTGTTCAATTGAATATCATCTTAATTGTTTCGGATTATGGTTCCACGATGGAGCAATGACGACGGACTACGAAGAAAGGCATCGAAAAATATACAAGATGTTCTTTCACATCATTAAGAGCTATGATAATTATAGTGCTCTAAAATACGATAACGATATTTCTATAAAAATGATAGCAATATTTAAAGTTTTTTATCTAGCTAATTGTTTATATCTTACTAATAACGATAAGAAAGATTGGGTAGAAGTTAGAAAATTCTTATCAGAAGCTGATATTTCTGAATTAGAGGCTATAGATTTAAACTATGAGAAGTACTTAACATTCTCCCATCAAAATAAAGAAATGATGGGTGTGATAAAAACAGTTGAGAGTAATATCTCTGAAAATTTAATAATCTATGAAAGTATCATAGATAAATATAACAGTGAGATTCATCGAAATTTAAAGAACAAAGAATTTTATAAAGCAATAATTTCCATGTTTAACGTTGATCTCATAATAAGAAAAATAAGATATAATTTTCAAATCAAACCTGAAGATCAACAAGAATTTGATAATTTAGAAACCAAGTGGAGAAGTAAGCTTGACTTGTACCCTGCAAGCGTTAAGAAACATATAAAAGGTTTATATGAATTTTTAAATTTTGAAGTTATTCATGAATTTTATTACGACGCAAATAAAGAGTTTCTGGATTTAGAAAAAAATTATTTAATTAATGCTAATAAATATCGCTCAAATGATAGAAGCTTGCAGATATTACGTTTTTTTATAATAAATGAAATAATGATTGATGAGTATGGTATTTTCAAAGACTTAATGAGAATATACGTAGAACTAAAGTTCAGATTAATAATTAAAAATAATAAGAGCGAGACTAAATTTTTCCAGTTCCATCTATCAAGCACTCATAGAATAGAGAAACATGACCTATTTATTTTAGTTAAATATTTTGAATTTAAGAAATTGAATGAATTAATTCATAATATTTTAGAGTACTATAAATCTAGTGGTTCTTATATAGATTGTGCTGAACATACTCAGTATTTGCTAACCACATTTGAAAATTTAGTGTCATTGTATGACAATTATCGAACGGGAATTTTTAGTAATATAGTTGGGAAGGCAATAACAAATTTAATCGTTGTAAACTCAATAATAGAATGGAAAAATGAAGATTTAGATAAGTTAGTTAAGCTAATTTCGTTAAGTTTTATGAATAAAAATTTGCCTTCGGATGCGTACAAAGCATTAAATAAGTTTATATACTATAATTTCAAATTATTTAGTATTTCGAGTGAAAAAATAAAAATCCTATTAGACATACCTCTTAGAAAAATTCTATCAGGAGGATTAAATGGTTTGGAGTTTCATTCGGTTAGTAATGATCTAGGTAATTTATTTGGGATATTAGCCGAGACTGACGTTAAATATGAAAATGATATTTTGATTAGTCAGGTAATTGGTTCACTGAAACCTAT
>NZ_CAJHBK010000004.1 GCF_904846615.1 Psychrobacter sp. JCM 18902 | reverse complement strand
CTATTGCTGATGTAGACGTCATTAAAACTTTATGCACAGATGAAAGATTATCTGCAGTAACAAATATCTCATCGGCTCTAGTATCCTTTTCTATATAGCCAACTTTATAGTAGCTTGGCTCCTGCATTCGTTGTCTTATTAAACCTCTGCCAGTGGTAGTTTTGCTAGAATTACCAGAAGAATTAATTATCAGTAATCGAAATTCAGCTTTAGAGCCCTTTTTTTGAGAGTTATTTTCAATCATATTAGTATCTACCTTATTTCCTTGAAAGCTATCAATAATTAATCGTATTTTTCACTGATTCATTCAGAGTGTACAGATATAACCAACCCACAGCAAGTACTTGAAAATAAAAGGTTTTATGTAATTTTAGTTATGGTATTACATATATATTCATGTAATTTTAGTTATGGTATTACATATATATTAGATACTTTCTTATCGCTTGTATCATGGACGAAGACTGGTAGAGCACCTAAGGGTAGAATCTTCTATTTCAGTCTTAATTTTATTATTAAGTAATATCCCAAGATTAAAAGGCTCAGGCGCTTTGATGTCACCATATAACCCTTGATGATACGCTCGCTTGATTTCCATACCTTTAGTCCATGTCCGTAAATCTCGATTGCCGCGAGACTCACTGACTCTCTCATAATCTCTTTGGCGACCCTCAATAAGGTGCGCTCGCTCTGCTAACGCCTGAAAACCCTCCTCATAGATAGTGCCTTTTAGCCTAACATTTCGCTTCATATTAGGATGCGCCACACTGATACTGCTTTTAGTGGCTCTCTTGATAGTCAGACCCATGTCTTCTAAGGAATAAAGCACACTGCTGCGGTTATTAAGACTGCCCTCTGCTAGGCTATACCGCATTCTTCGATCAATGGCTTCTTTCAGAGCAAAAGTGCTCTCAGGATTAGCGATGATCTCATCATCTTCTTTTTCCTGCTCCTTCTCTTTAGACTTGGACGGCCTATCATATGGTGTTGGCCGTGGCGCATTATTCACATAAGGGTTGATTAGCCGCTTACGCTCTGGGTCATTAGGATCTGTTAGGCCATACTCTTGATTGATGATGTTCTTAAACGCATTAACTCGTAACAAATCAGCACCAGCATAAAATGGCTGCAGCCGCTTACCACTTCGCAGCTCTTGGCAAGGAATCACAAAATTTAGCTCCAGCCGTCCACCCTTATCAGTATGTTCTACCCATAAAATATCGTACTGATCAGGCTCAAGCCCTGTAAACAGCGTATCTTCAAAGCGCTGCATGAAGTCTTTTTTCTGCAAATCCGTGAATTGTGTCGCATCCTCAGTGAAAGATAGCACCCCTGCCTTATATTTTTGCTGATAAGGCGTGGCATTGATTAGCTGCTCAGTGAGCTTAGGATCGCCGTAGAGCACCTTTGCACCCTCTCTAGGCTTACCACCCTTAGCAACCAGCAAGTAATTAATTGGCCCTGCGCCAGAGCCTTTACCCCTCCTAAAAAACTTAACAATCATGGCTCACCTCGCAAATGATTATCTAGCAGCGCATTAATCGTAGCCCTAATAGCTTTGATCTGTTCAAGCACACTTTCATCTATCGACTTGTCGATGTTAACGTGTTTTGTGACTTGATTGAGGTTAGAGCCAATGCGACCAAGTGCGCGCACTAACTCAGGATCAGCTGGCTTCATAGGGGTTACCCCTAAACCCAAATCACGCATCCATCCTGCCATCGTCGTTCCCTGTTGGCGCTTTTTTAGCTCAGCCAACTCGTCCTCAGATACTCGAATCGCGATCTCTTTAGTCCTTTTTTGACCGCTGATTTGTGGCATGAAACTTACTCCTGTTCTAGGGCTAGGGGGTGGTTGGGGGTCAAGGGGGCGATAGCCCCTTTGTCAGCACCTAAGAGGGGATATTGTAGCGAAGCGGAATAGCCCCCTCTTAGGACTGCTGGCTTAACAATTTTATAATTTAAGTATGTATTTGTCTGTACCTATTTTAAAATAAACGACTGTACCTATGATATTATAATTGACTGTACTCATAACAACACGAATGGCTGTACCTATAGTTAAGGACATCAATTATGGATAAGAGACGTAAAAATATGCAGCTATATAATGCGCTTCGTTCTGCCAGAGTGGAGGGTATGATTGATATGATAAATACCATTGACTGTGGTTGTAGTGAGCTTGATGTGTTAGGTGTTTACGATGGTTATAGATTAGAGCGTCAAATTAATTCATATAGGGCAATGAAGATAGCTCAGTATTTTGGTGTGAATGTCAGTAAAGGCAAACTAACCAGATTCTCTAAACCGAAAGATCATCACTACGATCTTTCTACTTCTCAACTGATGGATTATATAAGTGAACATTATGATGCTTTTGTAAACTATTGGGAGTGGTTTAGACAAGGAGCTGAACTCCAAGCTAAATTAAAGTTCTTCACTATAGAAGAATTAAAAGAAATAAGAGAAAAAGGTTTTTAAGGTTTTTAAGGTTTTTAAAAGCTTTTACGTAGGCTGTATCCTTTGGTATTGATGGCTTATAGGATTGATAAGTATACGTTTATACACCCATAGATATACGTTTATACACCCATAGATATACGTTTATACACCCATAGATATACGTTTATACACCCATAGATATACGTATTTACAATGCTAGTATATTTATATACAATTAAAATTTAATTGTATATAAATGGATTTCATATGACAAGAACTAGCATAGTAAGCAAAGCTAATGCGTTTATTGAATCGGGTTATGCGATTAACTTAGTCGCTCAGCGTGTAATTATCTTAGCTATTATTGAAGCGAGAGAACAGGGAAGTATGTCTGAAATTGGAGGTATTCACCGTATTAAAGCGTCCGATTACGGTAAGCACTTTGAATGTGATAAAACTACTGCCTATCGCTCATTAAAGTCTGCTTGTGAAAGTCTTTATGAAAGTGAGTTTGTTTGGACTGACAAGGATCTGAAGGGACATGACAAGATAAATAAGTCTAGATTTGTACAACGTGCTTCATATAGTGAGGGTGGTGGGTATATAGAGGTTATGTTTGGAAACGACGTTATTCCACTTATAACAAGACTTAGTGAGAAATATACAGAGTATGAGCTACAACAAATAAAAGACCTGAATAGCATTTACGCATTGCGTATCTTTGAAATATTAATGCAGTGGAGTAGTGTTGGTAAGACCCCTCCAATTACAATCGAAAATTTACGTAATCGTTTGGGTATCGAAGAACACCAATATAAAACTATGGGAAATTTTAAAAATCGTGTCCTAGACCATGCTATTAAAGAGATTAATGATAATACGAATATTACAGCGACTTATGAACAACACAAAGAAGGTCGTAGGATTGTTGGCTTTACGTTCAGATTCAAAATAAAAAATAAGCCTGAGAAAGTGACAGGCATAAAGAGAGACGATGATACGCCTGATATGCTTACCCCTTTAAAGATGACAGATAAACAAAAGGGTGTTTTTGCGGCTAAGCTGTCGAGAATGAGTGAGCTGGCTAACTATGCTAAGCAAGGTGAAGACTATAATGCATTTGCTGAGCGGATCGAAACTGAGCTATTAGATGAAAGTAAGCATGCTTTTTATATCCCTTATCTCGATAAATTAGGTTTTAAGCTTTGATAAACCCATGATTAAAAGAACCACCGTCTTCTTTTCTTCTCAGAAACAGTCTCAGCTGGGGTATTTATATCTTGTGCAGGCTGTGGCTCAGCGTCAATTTTGGGTTGTTTGAACTCTAGCAATCTTACTTGTGCAAAATCGTGAATACTGGCGTTGGCTTTCTCCAATGTCTTATTTAATTGACCGATTTGTTGTTGGTAGTTCTCTATCAACTGTTTTTGATCGCTGACTTGCTGCCGTAGGTGTTCGTTCTTCAGCTTCTCTAGCTCTAATTGGTGTTCAAGCGCTGTACTGTTCTGTACAGCCTGACTGTTAGAGTGCGTGTTTTTCGTAGTGTTCAGTGATTGTTCAGTACGTTTTTTGGCAACAGGTTCGCCAAACACTCGAAGCATCTCGGCAGTATCAATTTTCTTGTCTGCGGTTCTAGAAAGCTCACCATCGTTGACTTTCTGATAAATTGTTGTTCTTGATACGCCCCATTCTTTTGCTGCTTTCGTCACCGATATGTTCATTGTCAACCTAGTATCCAAGTACGTTTTTAATCATTGTACAGCAGGACTGTTCAGAACGTTAAGTGGACAACTACCTCACTTGGCTCACTTAATTGATTTTTTCCTACCCACCCTCTTTCTTTAGGCACTTGCTAGTATTCCAATGATGTCTTAATAAGAACATTTATTTGTTTTTAAAATAGGACTGCTTGTTGATTAAGAGTTATATTAGATAGTTTTAAGTTTTGGAGAATCGGCTGTGGTACAAGAAAGTAACTTTAACCATGATTTAAAACAAGAGCAGATACTGGGTAGGTATTTAGACAAGATATATGAAACTAGCGGTATGGAAGGCGCATTGAGAAGGGTTACAAGCCTTGACTTACAAAATGCAGGCGTTGATTTAGTTTACTCGAGTGCATCCAATAATAATGGCTTCACCTATAACATAGACGAGAAAGCCCAGCTCACCTACTTAAACAAAAGCTTACCAACATTCGCTTTTGAATTATCGTACATGTTAAATGGTAAACAAAAAAAGGGTTGGTTATTCGATGCCACTAAGACAACTTACTATTATTTTTTGGTAACTAGTATCTTTTTAAAAAATGGTTTAACCAAACTAAGTCATGAAAGTGAGATATCAGGATGCACTCTAACTAAAGTTCATAGAAGTAATTTGCAGTCAATGCTCTGTAATAGCAAGATAACGAATCCCGATTCAGAAGGCTTTTTAAATGAATTTGAAGGGAGAGTGTTAACAGAGCTTACCTGTGAAGAGCTTTCGGAAAAGCTAAGAGCTTCGGAAAAAGGCTCAACAAACTCAAAAAGTATAAAACTAAATAATTATATTAAGCTTTTTTATACAGGTTGGTTGGCAGAAAAGCCAATAAATCTAGTGGTCAACCTGAATTATATCTTACATAATTCGAGGAACTCATCCCAAAAACGCTATAAAACAGCTGAGAGCGGTGAGATAGAGTTATTTGGAGAGTCAAAATGACTGATTTGCCTTATGATTACTATTCAAAAGAAAGCATACTCAAGTATGCGTCGCAATTAGTAGATAAATCGTTGAGAGAGGTCATTGATGTTAGTGATTTGGATCAAAATAGACTGAATAAAGGTAGGTTTGGTCAGATACTCGAAGAATACTATTTTTACAAAAAACTTGACTCTAATTCGCAACCAGACTTTCCTGAAGCTGGTCTAGAGCTAAAGTCTGGTGCTGTTAAGAAGCTTATAAGAAAAGGTGAGTTGAGAGCAAAAGAGCGGTTGGTTCTAAGTATTATTGACTACAATGATTTGGTTACACAAAATTTTAGAACTGGTTCTTTTTATACGAAAAACGCTGAAATGCTTTTGGTTTTTCATTTGCATGAGAAGAATACTAATGTTTTGGACTATATTGTTAAGTTAGTAGGGATATGGAATTTCCCAGCAGAAGACCTAAAGGTAATAGAGCATGATTGGAAACTAATAAAGAGTAAAGTCGAAAATGGCGAGGCTCATACTCTATCAGAAGGAGATACATTTTACTTAGGAGCATGTACTAAAGGCGCAAATTCTAGTAGTACAAGGTCTCAACCGAACTCTAATATACCTGCAAAACAGCGCGCTTTCTCATTGAAGCCAGGCTATGTGAATCATATATTAGCTAAACTATCAGGAGTTACTGACGGTAGCTTCGGAAAATTAGTGACTGCACCTGATTTAGAGTTAGCAGAGTATGATATTGAACGAATAGCTTTGGATAAATTTAAGCCCTATTACGGTAAAACTCCAGAAGATATTGCTGATATGCTAAATGTCGGTTACAACCCAAAAGCTAAACACAGATTTGCAATGCTGACTAAGGAAATCCTAGGGGTTAGTAGCAAACAAGAGGTTGAAGAGTTTAGTAAGGCTGATATAACGATAAAAACTGTCCGAATTGATGATAAAAACCTCCCTTATGAAAGCCTTTCTTTCCCTGCTTTTGCGTATGAAGCAATAGTGAAAGAAGATAGTTGGGAGTTAAGTGAGTTTAACGAACTACTCGAAAAAAGATTTTTGTTTGTGTTTTTTAAAACCACCAAGCAAGGCTTATTGTTAAATAAGGTATTATTTTGGAACATGCCATATGCAGATAGACAAGAAGCAAAGTCTGTATGGTTAAAAACAAAGCAATTAATAATAGATGGGAATATTGTAAAGAAAGTAGAAGCGAGCAAAATACGTAGAACTTACTTCCCAAAAAAGTCAGAAAGCAAAGTTGCTCATATCAGACCTCATGCAACGACTACTCAAGATGTTTATCCCTTACCTGTACCTGACGCACTGACAAAAGTGACTAGTT
This sequence comes from Psychrobacter sp. JCM 18902, assembly GCF_904846615.1. Classification (NCBI taxonomy): domain Bacteria; kingdom Pseudomonadati; phylum Pseudomonadota; class Gammaproteobacteria; order Moraxellales; family Moraxellaceae; genus Psychrobacter; species Psychrobacter sp. JCM 18902. Next base: position 1,934 of record NZ_CAJHBK010000004.1, on the reverse strand, counting down.
ACACAAAGCATAGCTTTTGGCTAAACGACACATATCTTAGAGACAGTATATATATGTAATACTAAAAAACTTGATCCCCAATTAAGTCTATGGTAGTCTACAAACCCTCGTAACCATGGGATTTAAGTAATGAGCCAAGATATTAGAGTAGTAGAGCTATTTGCTGGCGTAGGTGGTTTTAGACTTGGTCTAGAGTCAGCATCTACCCGATTCAAAACAGTTTGGGCGAACCAATGGGAGCCTAATAAGAAGACACAGCACGCTTTTGATTGTTACGTAGAACACTTTGGTTCAGATAACCATGTTAATGCTGATATTGCTACTGTTAAACATATAGTTCCGGATCACGACTTACTGGTAGGTGGATTCCCTTGCCAAGACTATTCTGTAGCGAGTACAGGAGCAAAAGGTATCGAGGGTACTAAGGGCGTCTTATGGTGGGAAATAAGAGATATTATCGAGTCTAAAAAACCTAAATGGGTTTTACTCGAAAATGTAGATAGGTTGCTAAAATCTCCATCTTCGCAAAGAGGGAGAGATTTTGCAGTTATTTTACGCTGTCTTATAGACTTGGGTTACTGTGTGGAATGGAGAGTCATCAATGCAGCAGATTATGGCTATGCACAGAGACGTAGAAGAGTATTTATTTTTGCAAGTCAACAGAGCTGTGCAAGCATTGTTGATTATTCAAAAACCGACCCTTCTGATTTGGTAATTAAAGAAGGTTTCTTTGCTCAAACATTCCCTGTAGAAGACGCTGTAAACACAAAGAAAACCAGTAATTTAGATATATCTAAAGACAAGTTTAAGGACTTAAAAGCTTTATCAGACTCATTTGCTGGTCAATTCTACAATGCAGGGGTAGTCCAAGCCGATGGTAGTATTTTCTCAACAGAGATTCTGCCAATCAAGGTCGATCCTGTACCGCTTAAAGACATTTTGGAAGAAGAAGCTGTTGATGAAAAGTTTTTTCTAAAGCAAAATTTAGAAAAGTGGGAGTATCTAAAAGGCGCTAAAAAAATACCTCGTATAAAGCCTAATGGAGAACCTTACTTCTACGCTGAAGGTGGCATGAGCTTTCCTGACAATATAGATGTACCAGCTCGTACAATATTAACCAGCGAGTCTAGTGTCAATCGCAGCAGCCACGTTGTTGTTGATAAAACATCAGGGAAACTCCGATTATTAACCCCTATCGAGTGCGAAAGACTAAATGGTTTTCCAGATAACTGGACAGATACTGGAATGCCGCATAAATTTAGATATTTTGCGATGGGTAATGCGCTGGTAGTACCTATAGTCGAAAGAATCGGTAAACAGCTTATCAATGTATAGATAGATTATGGTAAATGATTTTTGGTACTAAAAAGCCACCAATGCAGGTGGCTTTTTCTATACCTGGGCTGTTCAAGCAGACTTGCTAAATAGCATATCAAAGACCTCATCATGTGCTTGTCTTGATGCCAAAATACTTCTCTGAACAGAAACTACTTCAACGAAGTAAGCTTGTGATGCTCTATGCGTACCTATGTCTAAGCTAAGTCGATTTTTCAAAAGATCTACTTGCTCTCTATTTTTTTTATATTTACTTTCTGTAACGTCATCATATTTGATGTCTAACGTATCTAACTTTTCATAAAAATCATAGCTTTTAACTTGCGCCCTTAAATCGTAAGGTACTTTAAGTTCATCAAGTTTGTTTGTTAGTATTTCAAAATAATCGTTGTTGTGAGTCCCTTTGTTAAATAAAACCCTAATTTTGCTAGATGGTATGCCGATTTCTATTAGCTTCTCAATCGTTCTAATACTATCTTTTATTAGTTTTGGTGACGAATTGATAGTAGGAACGAGAACAAAATCATAATCTTCATGACAACCTTCCATTTCCTTCATCTTGTTAATAGTCTGTTCGTACGCCGCTATTTCGACTTCAA
>NZ_CAJHBK010000003.1 GCF_904846615.1 Psychrobacter sp. JCM 18902 | reverse complement strand
TGCGCCACTATGCCTAACCATACGCCTAACTCAACAGAATCATCAGACAACAAGCCGCCATATGGTGAAGTCGATAAATCACCTGAGCCAGCTCATGCAACTACAGGCAGCTCAACGACACCGAAAAGTCGTTTGAATAAGACGCCAAAAATGATTGCGAATGGCCGTCGTGCGTTTACGTGGTATCTCCTATCGTTGGTCGTGCTAATCATCGATCAATGGACGAAGTGGCTAGCTGAAACTAAGCTGACTTTTCATGAGCCAGTGCCTGTGATTGAGCCTTTTCTGAATTGGACATTGGCATACAACTATGGTGCGGCATTTAGCTTTTTGGCAGATGCCGGTGGTTGGCAGAAGTGGTTTTTTTCGGGATTGGCATTGATAATGTCGCTATTTTTAATTGGCTACCTGATAAAAGCCCCGCGCCAAGCCAAGCTACTATCGACAGGTCTAGCGCTAGTGCTCGGCGGTGCGGTTGGCAATCTCATTGACCGCTTGCTACATGGTCACGTCATCGACTTTATCCATGTACACAACGCTGATGTCTGGCATTACCCTATCTTTAATATTGCGGATATGGGCATTAGTATCGGTGTGGCGTTGATTGTCATTGATATGCTGTTTTTAGAAAAAAAGCGTGAAATGCCGCGGTCATAATTTTAAATCGCATTATTAATACAGTTAGATTTATAAATAAAAAAGGTGGGTTACGCAGTCGTAACCCACCTTTTTTATTCATCATTTTTTTCTGATAAAGGCTATTGGCATAGAGTATTGCGCTTATACGCCACTCTCAACAGCTTACATTCATGATTGATTATCTCTTAGGAAACTTCTCACGCTTCGATAATTTTTTAAGATAATCTTGAACCTGCTCAGGCAACTCAACGCCCAGCATCTTTAACCATGAAAACAAATGCTGATAATAAATGTCTGCTAGCGTGAAGCTGTCCCCCGCTATATACTCCTGCTCATCTACCCAAGCATAAGCAATCGGTAGGGCTTTTTGGATACACTTCATGCAGTTGTTAGCGGTGCGCTCAGGCCAGTTTTCATAATTGTCTAATACTTTGATTTTGGTGAGTATCCATAGATAACTCTCAATCTCGATCATGCCAAATGAAATCACTTGGTGAAGTTTATAGTTTTTCTCAGCGAAGTTCTCATCTGCTGTATTTGGTGTCAAAGGTTTGTCAGGGTGTAACTCATTGAGATACTCAATAATAGCCAACGACTCAGTAAAGTGTTTGCCTTCATGTGTGATGGTAGGGATTTTACCAAAGGGGTTAACGGCTAAAAACTCAGGACTTCGCTGCTCTCCTTTTTTGCCATCTATTTCTTTGGTCTCATATTCTAAGCCCAGCTCCTGCAATGCCCAAATGACCGTTTCAGCGCGACTTGGATGGGTATATTTGTATAAAGTAATCACTTGCGTTCGCCTTTTATTATTAATGAAATCCATTTAAGGTTTATTCTGAAAAATCGTGCTTATTGCGTACAATTCATCATACTCGCACAAAATACCAATCCACGGCAACCAGCCATTCAAGATATAAAACTTTGATGTTTCATCAGCTGTTTATTTTAGACCTAAGCATTAAACATCAAAACTGCACCGCTCACTATGATAAATAAACAAGTGCTTTTATACCAAAGAATCAAGTAATCCTTGCAAAAACTTCAAGCTTCCTCCTGTCAATATAAACAATAACCCCGCCATATTGATGAGAACAGTCAAATAATACGCCACTCGAAATTCAGGCTTTTGCGACTTGTGGCGTAAATACGTTTGCGCAACCATCGCGCCCACCCAACCGCCCAGCGCACTTAGCAGATGCAAGGTTGATTCAGGTGTGCGCCAATCATTATTCTGAGCAGCGGCTTTGTCTTTGGCATACATCATATAAGTAATGAGACCCAAAGCCACATACCAAGCCACAACCAGCCAGCTGAGCTTGTTCATGGCAGCCAACAAGATTAATACACCATAAAAGCCCACACCAAGGAACAAACGTTTCTTTTGTCCTGCTTCAAAGTCTGCTTGCATGCTACGTTTGTGATTACGCTGACGGATTTTCTGATTTTTTTGTGCCATTTTTTGCTGCACAAAGCTCAGTTCTTGCACATCCTTTGCTTGCATACGCCCTTGATTGTCTTGCCCAAACGTAAAAACAACGGACTCACCGACCTCAGGGCGACGACGCGCTTTAAACTCATTGATATGAAAGAATATTGAATCACCATTCTGTGTTTCGATAAAACCAAAGCCTTTGTCGTCTTGCCACTTTTTAATGTGACCTTGTTGTTTATTTACCATAAAAACCCCCGCCTGCTCTTAGAATTGCCAAATATATTACACTATTTGCGTTACACTATTTACGCTTACATACTCTCCAAGATGGCTTATCATTTCTTATATTATTTGCCAAACCAATTCCTAATCCCGTAATAAATGGCTGTTGACTATGACCGACTCACAATTTATCAATCCCAATGAAGACACCCGTATCACTTTTGGTAGCCTTGTAAAGCTGCACTTTGAAGTATCACTAGAGAACGGTACGATGATTGATTCTACCTTTAGCCGTGATGCGCCTGTGACGCTCACCATTGGTGATGAAAGTTTATTACCTGGCTTTGAGCAGGTATTAATGAACCTGCGCGCAGGTGACACGCGCTCTGCCCACCTTGAGCCGGAGCAGGCATTTGGTGATTGGAATCCTGACAACATCCAACATTTCAGCCGTACTCAGTTTGCGTTGATCGCTGATAATCCAGAAATCGGCATGATGGTAGAGTTCGAAGACAAAGGCAAAAACACGCTGCCGGGTACGATTAGTGCACTCGATGACGATCAAGTCGAAGTGGATTTTAACCATCCCCTTGCCGGACAATCCCTGTTATTTAAAGTAAAAATCTTTAAGGTTACCCCGCCTGGTGTCACTGGTATAAAGCTCATGTAATCGCTTAAAAACTGTCAGCTATAAAAATACATTTACAAAGGACATTCATATGCAATATCAAATGTTGCCACAACTCAATGAAAAAGTTTCTAAGATTTGTTTAGGCACGATGACATGGGGACAGCAAAATACCGAGATACAAGCACATGAACAAATGGACATGGCGCTAAGCGAAGGGGTGAATTTTTGGGATACGGCGGAAATGTATCCATCGCCGCCAGATAAAGACAAGCAAGGCGATACTGAACGCTTCATGGGTACATGGTTTAATAAAACCAAACAGCGCAATAAAGTCATTCTTGCTAGCAAAATATCGCCGATGGATTTTTTGCGTGATGGGCAAACGCGTTTTAATGCAGAACATATTAGCAGCGCCATCGATGGCAATCTTCAGCGTTTGCAGACTGATTATATTGATATTTACCAGCTCCATTGGCCTGAACGCCAAGCAAATTTTTTTAGTCAGCTTGGCTATACCGAAGAGATGGCATCGCAACCATTAGATGATTTGACACCATTTCTAGAGACCATTCAAGCGTTAAATGATGAGATTAAAAAAGGGCGTATTCGCGCTTATGGACTATCGAACGATACCGCTTGGGGTCTGATGCGTTATTTATGGGAAGCAGATAAAAATGGTTTAATCGCGCCAATCACAGTGCAAAACCCTTATAGTTTGCTAAATCGCGTATATGAAGTTGGCATGGCAGAGATTGCTCATCGTGAAAATGTCGGTTTACTTGCCTACTCGCCGCTTGGCTTTGGGGTATTGTCTGGTAAATATCTTGACGGTAAACGTCCAGCGGGTGCGCGTCTGACGATGTATGATCGCTTTGCGCGCTATACCAATGAACAAGCGCTATCAGCCACTGCTCAATACGCCAAAATAGCAGAAGATGCAGGTTTAGATATGGCACAGATGGCACTAGCTTTTGTTAACTCACGCTCATTTGTCACCAGTAACATTATTGGCGCTACTACGATCGAGCAGCTAAAATCCAACATCGATAGTATCCATTTAACCTTAAGCTCAGAAGTATTAGAAGCGATTGAAGCGGTGCATACACAGCATCCCAATCCATCACCCTAATTTTAGCTTGAGGTGACACCATGGTCTGATGAGAACCCGACTTTAGCGCATTGAGGCTATCGTATTTTAATCGACAAAAAAAAGGCGCAAATCGCAGTTATAAACTGAGCGATTTGCGCCTTTTTTATTAGAGCATGTTAAATATTCGCAACTATTATGCTGTCACCGCTTAAACTTTAGCGACTTTCGTTAAGACTCGCGAATGTAATTCGGCCAAACCTTCTTGCATACGGGCTTGTAACAAGTCAGTGAGCTCACTTTTGCTCAGCCCTTTGGGATCTATTGGCTCAAGTGGCAATACATAGGCGGTCACATCTTTAGTATCGAGTACCTTTTTTATGCTCTCTTTCATCGTAAGCTTGCCATAGTAAGGCAACTCTTCACTTAACGTGCCGTCTTTATTGACATAAGCAATCACTAGCGGGCGTACGGGCACGTCAGCATCTATGGCAGCTTGTAGCAACGTGCCATGAATACGTTTGATTTTTTTGCCATCGGTGGTGGTCGCCTCAGGAAAGAATATGACCGAGAAACCTTTGGTCAAAAAACTGGCAATTTGGGCGGCGACCGACCCTGCATCACCGGAACCACGCTCAATAAATACCGTGCCTGCTGCATGAGCCAGCTTACCAAATACAGGCCATTCACCGATTTCAGCTTTGGATAAGAAAAAAGCGGGACTCAGTGTCCCAACCACAGGGATATCCATCCATGACACATGATTGGATACCCATAATCCGTGGTGCTGCTCTACCCGCTCGACTGCCACAACCTTGACGCCAAAAGAGCCTGCCATTTTGCGGCAAAAGGCTTGAATATAGCGCGGCAATTTTTCGCGTGGTGGCTGCTTAAATGCCCCAATACGTTGGGCGGCGCGCAATCCACCAGCGATAGTGGTAGTCATGCCAGCAATTTGTTTGCCGCGCCCCAACTGTTGTCTGAGTGAGAAGCCTGACTTAGATTGGCTCATCTGTGTCCCTCGTGGTTAAAAACTTATGATTATATATCGTAAACAAGCGCCATGAGTATAACAAAATTTATTCAGTCAGTGACGATTTGTTCACTGAGTTGCTTTTTATTCAACCAGTTCTGCTGCGTTCACTGATTTGTCTATGGCTTTCATTTACGCTGTAACATAAAACCATCGTTAATTGTGCTATAACGCTTTAATATTAATTGATGAGACCACATATATATGGTCATATGAACGCTATATCGACGTTTACTGAATGGATAATAGCGATATATTTACTTTATTAAATAGGTGATACTCTTTGGATTATTTTGAAAGACACGAAGGTGGCGAGCGCGCCATTATAGTACATTTAGACATCCGTCAAATTCAAGATCCTGATGATCTAGGTGAATTTGAGCTGTTAGCAGACTCAGCAGGGGCTGATCGTTTGGCTTTAGTCACAGGCTCACGCCAAAGACCCGACGCCAGATACTTCGTTGGTAGCGGTAAAGCAGAAGAAATAGCAGAATTGGTACGCGAACATGATGCGGATATCGTCTTATTTAACCATAGCTTATCGCCATCACAAGAGCGTAATATTGAAGCCTTGGTTAAATGTCGCGTACTGGATCGTACGGGTTTGATATTGGACATTTTCGCGCAGCGTGCCCGTACTTATGAAGGCAAGCTACAAGTAGAGCTGGCGCAGCTCAACCATTTATCGACGCGTTTGGTACGAGGTTGGACGCATTTGGAGCGTCAAAAAGGTGGTATTGGTCTACGTGGACCCGGCGAAACCCAGCTTGAGACCGATCGTCGATTGCTACAAGTGCGCGTGAATCAGCTTAAAAGCAGAATCGAGAAAGTCAGACAGACACGTGCGCAAGGTCGAGCCCGTCGCCAAAAATCAGATGTGCCGACGATTTCGCTTGTCGGTTATACCAACGCTGGTAAATCGACACTATTTAACCGCTTAGTCGACGAAAATATTTATGCAGCGGATAAATTATTTGCCACGCTAGATCCCACTTTACGCCGTTTAGACTGGCAGGGTGTTGGTCGTGTTGTTTTGGTCGATACGGTAGGTTTTGTCCGTCATCTGCCGCATGAGTTGGTCGAATCCTTTCATGCGACATTAGAAGAAACCTTGGAAGCAGATTTATTGCTACACGTCATCGATTCTTCTAGTGAAGATATGTATGAGCAAATTCAAGCGGTCAAAGACGTATTAGCGGAGATTGACAATGATGTACCAGTGCTCAATGTCTACAACAAAATTGATTTGACAGATGAGCCTGCACATATTGGTTATGCTAGCGAAGGACAACCCAATCGCGTCTATGTTTCTTCTAGAGAAAACCTAGGTATGGAAGCGTTGTCGTTAGCCGTCCAGCAGCTACTGACTGGCACACTCACCACCTTTGAGTTGACCTTACCTTATCATGCAGGTCAGTTAAAAAACGCCTTATATGAGCTGGGTGTTATTCAGGAAGAGAGCTACGATGACAGCGGGCATGAGTGTTTAACGATTCGCTTGCCAAGCGATACGCTAAGACAGCTACTGGGTCAGGCCAATTTAGAGCCTTTAGATGTATTGCCATTAGCACAAGCCACATTATTGATGCCAGTACTTGAAGACTTCGAAAAGCCTGACGAGGTTGAAGAGCCGACGATGACCGAGTCAGAAGAAAAAGCATTTGATGAGTTTGATGCGCTCAATTCTGAAGCCGCTAAGTCAGAGGAATTAGCAGTAGAAGCGGAAACTCCTGACTCAAAGATATAAATGACTGAATCTGTAAAATAGCTTTATAAAAGACAAAAGGATGATATCCATTGATATCATCCTTTTTTTGGCACATAGCATTAAATTTTATAGGTTACCCGATCACGAAAACGCGCTACCATAGCCTATGTCTTTTAAAGTGAACACAAGGTAGCCTGGCGCAAATGATACACTCATTATAGTAAGCGAGCTTAACGCTGTTGCTATTTATAATCGCACTGACGATATGCTATAAGCTTTATTAGTTTGCCTACTCTCTATATAATCATCGGCTATAGGTTCAACCAATATTAATATCATTGATATATAGAACACACTTATTAGAGTGCGGTTACCTATTTTGTGGCTCCTATCCTATCTATTTCTAAATCGGCCAGTATTTCTTATGAAATCTACTCACTCCGCCCATTTGCCGCTATGGCTTGCCTTAGTCCTGACACTCACGATGGTCATCGTGGTTCGTGAATCAGCCGTTATCATCTGTCAATTAGCAGGAATAGAAAAGGCTGCCAACATCGTTGGATTGGTCGCCATGTTCTTTATTTTGATGGCATGGCGATTACTTAAAGGGTTGCCCAGTTGGCTCACCCAAGCCAGTAATACTTTATTGGTGGATAGCGGTTTTGCTTTTTTGCCCGTGTCTGCAGGTGCAGGTTTACTGCTATTCGCTTTAGGTGATGAGCTTTGGGGCGTTATGCTGACGATGATTATTAGCACACTCATACCGCTTTGGGGACTTGCCATACTTGCCAACCGTTCGCTCAATCACGATGTTAGCATCGATAGCACCACCGTTGAAGAGCACAAAGGACAGCTATGAGCTGCATGAACAAGGAAATCCAATGACTTTTGATAACGCGTTTGTGGCAACCTTTACGGCGATATTATTAACGCTAATCGCCCATGTGACCGCTCGTGTACTGGCACGTAAGCTCTCATGGCTGCCGATGGTGATTACGGCGTTGGCGCTTGTTCTCTTATTTTTGTTTATCCTACAATGGGATTACAACGATTATTACGATGTTGCCAAGCCTGTATTTGATCACCTATTGGGATATGTCACCGTACTGTTGGCAGTACCATTAGCAGCAATGAACTTTAAAGGTCTGCCAGTCAAAAAGCTTACTCTCATAGTTATCCTTGCAAGTGTGGTTGGTGCATTGCTACCGATGTCATTGGCTTATTTATTTGCATTAAGTCACGACACCATACTCGCTTTCGCAACGCGTTCAGTGACCACCCCAATCGGTCTGAGTGTCGCAGATTTAATCAAAGCACCACTAGCCATGGCGAACTTAATTATTATTGTCTCAGGGCTTATCGGTGGTACTTTGGCGCGCTTTTTATTTCGCGGTATCGATGATGACCGTGCCAAGGGCTTAGCACTTGGATTGGCAGCGCATGCTTTTGGTACCGTCGAAGCATGGCAAATTAGCCACACTGCTGGGCGTTATGCGGCATTTGGATTGGCAGTAAATGGGCTGGTCACCGCCGTTTGGGTGCCTATTTTTATCAGTGCACTTTCTATATAACCCTGTTCACAGCACTTTTCAGTGCTCTAAACAGCTTTTATTTCTCATGATTCATTCATTGCCACAGCCAGAATATTCACGTACCACATACGCCTAAAAATAATAAAGCCAATACTCAATCAACGTACTCAAAAACGGTAGTGTGTTGATTTTTTTACAAATTAAAAATGACTTTTATACTTTGTGCTGATAATCGTATGCGTCGAAAAGTTATTATATGTTATAGTAAGCAACTATTATTTTTTGTATCCAATGCGAGTGGTTTCTAGTTAGACGTGGTTTTTGCTAGGGTGCTATATCGTTTACAGCGATAAAATCCTACCAGCACGATAACCGCTTAAATGCGCAGAACGACGCGCCTATAGGCAAAGCAATTTGCTATTACTCGATGAAAAGTGATAACCCTATGATAAATGTTACAACCTTAGTGACTCGCTGCTTGTCTCCTGTTTTATTGACCGCTGTCGCCTTATCCAGCCTATCTCTATCTGTTGCTGCTCAAGCAGGTAATATGTATATTTACAAAGACAAAGGCGGACAAGTCTTACTCACTAACGTCAATCCAAGTGGTAATTTTGACAAATTTACTAAAAAGGTAAAAGTCACTTACTACAAAGATTCTAAAATGTATGACGGTAGTAGTGACAATAGCAGCAGTAATTACGGTAGTAGCTCTGCCAGCAGTAGCGGAAGCCGCAACTCATACGACAGTTATATTCGCGCCTCAGCTCAGCGTCATGGCGTAGATCCTGGGCTTATAAAAGCAATGATGCATAGCGAATCCGCCTTTAACCCGAATGCACGCTCACCTGTCGGTGCGCAAGGTCTCATGCAGCTAATGCCAGCGACTGCGCGACGCTTTAAAGTCAGCAACCCTTGGAACCCTGCAGATAATATCGAAGGCTCTGCTAAATATATTGCATGGCTGATGAAGCGTTTTAATAACAACGTAGAATTTGCGGTTGCGGGCTACAATGCGGGTGAAGGTAACGTTGATAAATATAACGGCATCCCGCCTTTTAAAGAAACCCGTAACTATGTCAAAAATGTCATGAGCCGTTACCATAGCTTGTATAAAAACGACTCAGGGCTATCAGGCAGCACCATGAACGCTAGCAATCAAATCGCCAATCCTAGTCTCAGTAGCGGCTTACAAAACGTCAGCTATGGTACCAGCAGTAATAGCAATAGTGCCAGCTATGCCAACTCAGCATATGATGCGCTACGCTAAAATGAAGACTATATGAACCGTTGAATCCAAACGTAAAAAAGCCCGTTAATTATATTAACGGGCTTTTTTGTGCTAAGAGATTTTATCTATTAATTCATAATCTATCTTGTCATATTTTTTGAGTTCGATACAAGATTAACAATAAAGCTCATCGGTGAATGCCAGACCTAAAAGCTTAGCACTCACCATTCTTCTTAGCAAAATTTAAAAATTACTTGTTAGCCAGTGCTTGTGTTGCAGCAACTTCAGCAGCGAAATCTTCTTGCTTTTTCTCAATGCCTTCACCAACTTCTAGACGTTTGAAAGCAAGTACTTTTACGCCTTCAGCTTTTAGTACATCACCAACTTTTTTCTCGTTGTCCATAACATATGGCTGACGCAATAAAGTCACTTCTTCTAGATACTTACGTAGGCCACCTTCGATCATTTTTTCAACGATGTTATCAGGCTTGCCAGACTCACGAGCTTTTGCTTCGATGATGTCTTTTTCGCGTGCTAATAAATCAGCATCTACACTTTCGTCATCAACCGCAACTGGGTTAAATGCAGCGATATGCATGGCAAGGTTTTTGCCAGTATCTGCGTTGCCGCCTTCAAAAGATACCACAACACCGATACGTAGACCATGACGGTATGAAGCAAGGTTGCTACCTTCTAATACTTCAACGCGGCGTACTTGGATGTTTTCGCCGATTTTTTGTACCAAAGATACACGAGCTTCTTCAACAGTCTGACCATTGCCATATGGCAATTCAGCGATAGCAGCTACGTCAGTCACATTGTTTTCTAATGCAATGTTCGCTACTGCTTCTGCAAATGCCGTAAAGTTTTCGTCTTTTGCAACGAAGTCAGTTTGGCAGTTTACTTCTAACAAGAATGCTTTGTTGTCGCCTTGAGCGATGATGATAGCGCCATCAGCTGCAATGTTCCCCGCTTTTTTAGCTGCTTTGGCTTGACCAGATTTACGTAGGTTATCAATGGCAGTTTCTACATCGCCGTTTGACTCTTCTAACGCTTTTTTACATTCCATCATGCCAAGACCAGTACGGTCACGCAATTCTTTTACCATTTTGGCAGATACTTTTACTTCTGACATAAGAGTTACCTTTTATTATGTATGGGAGTGCTTAATTTCTATGAGATATATCTTTACTATCTATTGGTACTATATCGCTCTTATAGTAACGGAAGCACTCATGGTTGATCGTGATAACAGACATCATTGTAATGACAGATATTGTGCATCACGAGGGCATATATAAGCGATAATACTCGCTTATTAACGAGTGTTCCATCAACAATAAGGCATGACGAGTAAAACTACATCATGCCTATTGTGAGCTTATACGTGTGAGCTTATACGCTGTTAATAACGTTATATGGATGCAGATAGTGTGACTATCAAGCTATCCTTACAAAGTTAAACCTTTGGGGTCAGCCAATTATTCTGCTGGAGTCGCTGCTTCTTCTGCTTTGGCTTCAACTGGTGCTTCTTCAGTAGCAGGTGCTTCTTGCTCAGCTTTGCCGCCCGCTTGAGTCTGTGCGTATTCTTTACCAGCGATAATCGCATCAGCCATAGAAGTCACATACAAGGTCACAGCACGGATAGCATCATCGTTTGCTGGGATGATGTAATCAACGTTATCTGGGCTAGAGTTAGTATCAACGATACCGATAACTGGGATACCTAGATTTTTAGCTTCTTTGATAGCAATCGCTTCATGATCTACGTCTACAACGAAGATTGCGTCAGGTAGGCCGCCCATATCTTTAATACCGCCTAGTGAACGCTCAAGTTTTTCCATATCGCGAGTACGCTCTAACGCTTCACGCTTAGTAAGCTTGGCGAAAGTACCGTCTTCTGCTTGTTTTTCTAGCTCTTTTAGACGGTTGATTGACTGGCGAAGTGTTTTCCAGTTAGTCAACATACCACCTAACCAGCGATGGTCAACGTATGGCATGCCAGCGCGTGCTGCTTGCTCAGCGATGATACCGCTTGCTGCGCGTTTAGTACCAACAAACAATACTTTGTTTTTCTTAGCAGCTAAGCCGTTAACGTAAGTCAATGCTTCGTTAAACGCTTTTACTGTGTGCTCAAGGTTGATGATATGAATCTTATTACGAGCACCAAAAATGTATGGTCCCATTTTTGGATTCCAAAAACGTGTTTGGTGACCAAAGTGAGCGCCGGCTTGTAGTAAGTCGCGCATTTCGATTTTGGTTGGATTCTTTGTAGACATGTGAAATTCCTATTGGTTGGGTTATGCCTCCACATCACAAAAACTGCCTATCTAGCGACACGCATCTGCTAACGGTTAATGCTTATTGTGGCAGCACTAACTTTTTGCAAATTAATCAAGTCGCCAAACACCCAGCAATTTTTTGCCATGATGTGTGTGTCATTGGTTGATGGGTTGGTTTAAAAAATTGAGCTATCATTTGAACGTAAAAATACGATGTGATAAAAAATAGCTGGGCTATATTTTATCATATAATGCTTAGCGACTGCTAGCGCTATTATGCTGTTTAAGTGGATGATAACGCATAAAAAAACGACGCATTAACGTCGTTCTTTATACTGAATAAATGAGCAGCTGTAGATTAAGCGATACAGATACCAATGACCGCTTTATACCCACGCCACGTAAATGGCGTGACGTAACTTTGGCGATCTTTTGGCAAATAAGACACGCTTGGTGCGCTCTCAACAATATGCGGCGGCGAGATAATAAACTCTGAGCCAAACTCAGTACGAGCATTTCCAGAGATAGTGTTGGCCATCTCACCGAGCAGATCTTTCATCATCGTGATCGATGAGTCAGGCTCGCCCATCACTTTTATGACCTCTCGTAACATCACGCTTGGTGCACTCACATATACACAGCCTTCCAGAGGCCCTGATATCTCGATAACGCCGCTATAATCATAACCAACAGCACTCTTGTTATGATTTAAATAAGGGGTATCAATGGACACTTCCGAGCCATCAATTTGTGCAAAAAATGCATTGATTGAGCTCAGAAACACACCCAATTTTTCTACTTTAACCATAATATATTAATATCCATCTTTATGACGCGGTGGCAGCAACGTTAATCCTGCAAACAGACCACAATCTCGCCTATCTGCGAGTTCCAAGTGATGGGAATGATAAAAGAACGCTCATCATTCGGCAACACAATACTTTGTGGAGAGCCTTTAAATACAAACGGCACAGAAATATGGAACTCTGAGCCAAACTCTTTACGCGCGTTACCAGCGATTGTATTGGCCACTTCACCAGCCAAATCGATGTAGTTTTCATCGCTTTTATCCGTTTCACCCATGCTATCTAGTATAGCGGACAATAACTGACGGGTTGCCGAAAAATACACCACGCCTTTTTGTCCACCCGATATACCGATCACACCCGTATAATCATGGACTTTTGGCTGTTTATTCTCTAACAGATATGGGGTGTCAGCGACAAGCTCCTCGCCCCCAAACTGATTAAAATAGTTACTAATAATACTTAAAAAAATCTGTAGCTTTTGTTCTTTCATAATGACATCTACTTAAGTCGTTGAATGGTTTAGTCTTGCATTAGCTCATACAAAGACTCTACAAGCTCTTCTTCTGAAAAAGGCTTGCACAAAAATCCGCTGGCACCCAACGACAATGCTTCAATGCCAGTGGCTTTATCAGACAGTGCTGACACCACTAAAATTCGTACCTCAGGGTCAATCGCAATGATTTTCTCAATGCATTCAAGCCCGTCCATTTGTGGCATGGTCAAGTCCATGGTGATTACATCAGGACGATGGACATTGAACTTTTCAATGGCTTGTACACCACTGGTTGCCGTCGCAACCAGCATAAACTGCCCTGAATCGTACGCGCGTTGAATACGATTTCTAATAATATTTGAATCATCAACAATCATTAACTTATGCATAACTGATCTATTACCTTTAATGAAGTGCTTGTCATCCTTGACAATATACCTGCTGTTTCTAATTAAGCTTTTGGTAAAGTAATAACAAACCGTGTCATCTGACCAAATTCGCTGTTTACGTTAAGCTTGCCATCATAATCTTTTACTTTTGCTTTAATGATATCGAGACCGACACCGCGTCCGCCATCTTCATCTGCGTGTTCTTTGGTAGAGAAACCCGAAGAAAACAGTTGTTTGAGCAGCTCGCTTTGACTGAGCTGACTGGCTTCTTCTGTACTAAAACGACCATCACTGCTTAACTTGGCACGAATGCTATCATAATCAATACCTTGACCATCATCTTGCACCATCAGCATGAAATCTGAGCCGTTGTCTTTTATTTCTAAATCAATCGTCCCAACCGCAGTCTTACCAATCGAATGACGAACACTTGGCGCTTCAATGCCATGCACCACGGCATTACGTAGTAGTTGAATGCTAATCTCTTTAATCGGCTTTACTAGATGTGCTGGTATGTCCGCTTGCATCAGCGTATTACTCTTTAGCTCTACTTGCTTGCCTTGTCTTGCGGCAATATCTTTTGCAAATGCTTTATAAAAAGACAGATGATCATCAGTCGCGTCATTATCTAGGTCAATATCCTGACCGATATCAGTATCTATGATACTGGTTGAAGGATTTGATGTCTGACTGTCAGTCACCACCGTTTTTGACATACCGTTTTGAGCAATATTGTCATCTAACCCATTTGCAGTTGGTGCAGTCGCTGGTGCTGAACGGTTAATACGCTCGCCCAAGGTCGCGATGGTATTTGATAGGCTTAATAAGTCATCCAAATGTACGGCCAATGGCAAGAAATCGTTACCAGATAATTGACCTTGGTTTTGCAATGCGTGCAGTTTGTCTTCCGCATCTGAGGCAATCTTGGTAAAGCTATGCAGTTTTAGCGCAGAAGCTTCACCTTTTAAGCTATGCATTTCGCGGTAAATGGCTTTTAGTTTGCCCTCAAGCTCGTATTGTGAGCTACCAGGATTTTTCAAGATATTGTTCATCTTCTCAATGTGCATCTGCGTATTATCAATAAACTCATTAATAATCTTTGGATTTACATTTAGAATAGTGGTGAGCATTTCAATCTGCATATCATTTTGCGAACGCTCTTTTTCTAGACGCTGCTCTAAATATACGGCATCTGATACATCGTTGACGTTGACCAAAATACGGGCAATGTCTTTGTTGTCATAAACACGTGAGAACTTGAAGTCTAAGAAGCGATTATTCTGTGCTTTATCACCAGCGTTGTTGTGTAGCATGACTTTGTGCAGTGGATTGAGAGAATCTACCAATTTTTCTTTAACGCGTGGATTGTAAAGCTGCTCAATAAATTGCTGTGTGGTTTTCAGATCTTTATCAGAAATACGCCCACGTAAAACGTTGGTAAAGTTCTCTCCTGACAATCTGTCCTCACCGATAATATCATTCAGTGCACGAGAATGCTGCTGACCAATATTCAAGTCTTTATCAAGTAAGAATAGACCCGTATTTACCGTTTCCATAATCTCTTGCGTCTCGCGACGAGCAGCGAACGCTTCAGCATCGGTTTCACGTAAACGACGTACAAAGAAGAATACAAAGATTAGAAAGTAGGTAAAGATGGCGGCAACACCAAGTACCTGAATAAGACGAATGGTCGTCGCTTGGCGTTCGGCACTATTGAAAACATCTTTGGTCAAATTGTCTAACGAATCGTTAATCAATAGACTTGACGTCTTGGCTTGTTCAACGGCTTGGGTCAGATCATCTTCAGAGGAAACCATAATATTATCAGCATCTTTGAGATATGCTTGAATCTTAGGCTCTAACGCTTTCCACTGCTCATTAGCCGCGGTAATGTTTACTTGTGCGTTACTGTCAATCTTTGGCAGATCATAAGTTTTGCCATCAACGTCAGTGATCGTTGCACCTTGCTCAATAGCAGCAATAGAGCTGGTAATCAACGCCGTATTTTCCTCCAAACGCTCCAAAACGCGCTGAATATGCGGAGAGTTCGTATCTTCGCCATAGCTATTATCTAAGTCAAATAAATCTTTAATTACCGCCTGCGCGCTATTAGCGACTTGGTTGGTTTGGTCAATTAAAGCGGTATTTCTTTCTAATAAGTTTGAGGTATAGAACGTAAAGGCTAACAAAGCACCGATGAGCGATAAAAATAGTGCAATTGAAATGATCAGACCTTGATAGCGCTTATTGTCAACATTGGGAGTGGTTGCCATCTTCAGAATTCCTTAGTTCAATTGCGTAGTATTAGTATCAGAATTGCTCTTATCAGCAGATGCAGGTACAGCCTCACCTAACCAGCGCTCTTCAATTTCTTTAAATGTCCCTTTTTCTTTCAGTTTAGCAATACCCTCATTAACCGTATTAATCAACTGAGTATTTTCTTTTGCCATTAATACGACTTGTTGCGCTGAAGGTGCGTCTGCCGCTTCATAAGGTACAATCTTCACTTTATGTTCTGGATAACCTTTTATAATGTACTGCAGCACTGGCATGTCATATAAGAAAACATCAGTCTTACCTTGCACTAAATCCTGATAAGCCAAAAATGCAGTAGATCTTGAAACCAACTCAACCGAGCTACCCATCTGTTTTAGAGTATCTTCTTCTTTAGAACCTGCCAACGTACCAGTTTTTAGACCCTTTATATCGTTTAAGCCTTTGATATCAAACTTACCTTCCAAGTACATGATGGTAGCTGGGTTAAAAAAGTAAGGCGTTGATAGACCATATCTTACCGCACGATCATCTTTATAAGAGATACCAGAAATAGCTAAATCACGTTTTCCTGACTCCACACTATCGAACATATCTTGCCAAGTTTCTTTATAAAACTCGACTTTAAAGCCTTGCTCCTCGCCGATAGCTCTAATGGAATCAACGTCCGTGCCCTGCATATTGCCATAGTCATCTTGAAACGAGAAAGGGGGTAAATCACCCGTCATAGCGACCTTTAATGTTGGTGCCGTATCAGGCAAATTACTAACAAAATTATCTTTATTTTCTGTTACTGGCGTACCAGTCGAATTGGCATTTTCTTGAGTGGAAGAGTTACCGCAGCCAAACAGGCCAACACTCAATACAATTGGTAACACTCGATATAACTGCATCATAATTTACCCTTAAAGCTTCACGTGGTTGTACATATTAATTAATGACAATCTAGCAAGGTTAGGTAATATCTTCACAATACTTACTTACAGAAAGTTACGTTTGATAATACTTGCCTAACTTTATGATTGCAATAATTATGTTTAGTTATTACGTACAATTTGTTATATATGGCAAATAAAGGATATTAAGGTCGTACATAAGTCTACCTTTACGACTGAAAACTTGTAATATGGTCTTGTTTTATGAGCAATTTTAGGCAAAAAATAAAATAAAAAGTACAAAAAAAGCATCCCTACATAATCAATGTAAGAATGCCTTTTAAGAACGCCTTTTAAGATTCTAGTGTAAAAACTATAAAGTCTCTGGCTTACTCCGCATCGTCCAAATTTAAATTACGATCTATCTGCCAAATTAAAAAACAGCCAAGACTCATTAAAGCGAACATCGCAATACCAATTTTGAGTACGGGATTAACTGGAAATAGGTTTAATAATAATCCACCAAAGATACCGACTGAAAACATGAGCGAGCCTTGTAGCGCACTTGCCATGCCCGCTCGGCGTTTTTGAAAGGCCAGCGCAATAGCAGAAGCATTTGGCTGAGTAAGACCTAAGCCTGCGATACAGAAGAAAATACAAGCCAGCACCAGTGGAAGCCAAGCATCAGTACCCAAAAATAGACCTATTATGAATAGCACGCCTGCAGAAATAACCTGCATCATCGCACCAAAGCGCAAAATACTCAAAATACGAAAGCGATTGGTAAGCCACTGATTCAGCTGAGTCAAACCCACAAAACCAGCAGCATTCATCCCAAATAGCCAAGCGAAGTGGGTTGCGGATACCCCATAGGTATCCATAATCAGCTCAGAGGCTGAACTGATATAAACAAACATCGCCCCCATCAGCAGGCCGCCACCAATCGCTGGATAATTGAACGTCGGGTCTTTTAATAAGTCCCAGTATTGACTCAGTACTTCTCTTGCAGGACGTACATTACGATTTTCTTCCGTCAACGTTTCAAAGAAGAAAAACTTTGTGAGTAATAAATTCAACGTGCCAAAAGCAGCCAAAAACCAAAAAATAGAGTGCCAGCTAAAAAACTGTAGAAATAGCGCACCAAGCGATGGGGCTAATATCGGCGCTAAACCCATCACCAAAATCATAATAGAAAAGGCTTTTGCGGTTTGCTTAGCAGTCAATCGATCGCGAATCGCGGCACGAGTGACCACCGCGCCAACACACGCACCAAGCGCTTGCATCGTCCGCCCAACAAACAATACATACTCGTTATTAGTAGTCGCACAAACAATGGAGGCGATGACATATAGCGTCATACCGATATATAAAGGCTTAACACGACCAACACGATCACTAAATGGTCCATAAAATAACTGGCCAAATACCAAGCCTAAAAAATAGGCAGGAACAGAATTGGCCATAAAGGCTGTGGATACGCCAAAGTCATCTGCCATCGATGGTAATGCAGGCAGATACATATCAATAGACAATGGCCCCACTGCCACAATAAGTCCAAGCATCATAATCCATGCAACAGGCAAATCAGCAGAGCGTACGCGCTCAGAAGCAACGGGTCGATTGGGTAGAGAGGATTTTGGAGCAGACATATTCAGACCATTTTATATAGAGTGTATTGAATCGTTATAAAGGTTCAATACACTCTAGTGATTGTTATTGTAGTATTCAGGCTTCCATTGTCTTTAATATTTAGTCTTTACTCAATACTGAAAACAAGGGTCATTGCCACCATTAGTGCACATTTGCATACAGCGGCGCAAGTGGACAGTGTTATATCGTACTATCCGCTCACATTTCAATAGAGGTATGACGTGAATAAAACAAACAATAACAACTAAAAACAATCACAATAATTTGTCAAAACAGGTCTGAGCGTCAGCATAGCGGCATAATTAGTAAAAGATATTTAGCGGAACTGGCGCTTACCAAATGCCGTACTGGCTTGCTTGGCTTTTCTTAACGCAAGCTTGCGATTACGACCGAGCATCATTTTAAGCTGCCATACTTTTTCTTTATATAAAGTAGTGGCTGGCTGCTGGAACATAGCGTTGACCACTCGCTTACTCGCCAACACCGCATCAGGAGAGCGCTCTGCAAATTCAGCAGCGAGCTTTTGCGCCTGCTCAAGTGGCGCTTCACTGCAATGGCTGACAAGACCCAATGCTTTGCCCTCACTGGCAATCACGATACGCGCACTCATGGCAAGCTCTTTTAGCACATCTTCACGTACCACGCCAAACGCCGATTGCGTCAAACCCATGTCAGGTACCAGCCCCCACTTAGCTTCCATAATAGACAGTTTGCAATCTGGATGACTGATACGCACATCGCAAGCCAGCGCTAGCTGAAGACCTGCACCAATACAATAGCCTTCTAGTACGGCAATGACCGGTACAGGCACATCGCGCCATACCAGACAAACACGCTGGAATGAACTCTGCCATGGCTTTATCAGCTCCCAAACGGCGAACGCTTGATTTTTTGGATGATTCAAATCACCCAAGTCGATGCCTGCACAAAACGTGCCTTCAGCACCATTTAGAATCACCGCACGTATCGTTTTGTCTTTACCAATGCGTTCTGCGACAGCTATCAATTCTTTCACCACTTTAAAGCTCATGGCATTTTTTTTGTGTGGGCGATTCAAGGTTACCGTGAGTATATTGTCGGTCATACTAACTTGTAAGGTTTCATATTGGTAAGTAGCAATCGCGTTCATAACAATCCTTATTCATGAATAAAATAGAAATGGCATCTAAATATGATGCCGATACGTCTAAAGCTGATGACAACAATATTAACAGCCTTGTTACGACGCTACCTCATCAATAACTGACTGCAACGATTCGATTCACCGTTAATGTCATAAAACCATCACTTCTAAATCATTTTCCACGTCATATCATTTTCACTCAAACGATGATAATTGAGCTGAGGATAGGCTGACAAATCCAGCGCCTGCAAGTTATTTAACGCTGTTATTAATGCGGCATAATATGGCTCAAGCATGGCAAACTGCGCAGGTGTAGTATGTTGAACATTCAGCAAGCATTTATCTTCTAGGTCTTGACTGGCCTGACGTAATTGCGGCACACCAGTATAACGACTGCCGCCTAAGATGCGATGGGCAATTTGCGCTAGCATACTGCGATCACGGGTATCCCACGCTTGCGTTAGCGCTTGCTTTTCATCATTAATAGTATCAAGCATCATAATGATAAGCTTGGCTGCCAAGTCGGGCTTATTCGCTGAGCGGGTCAACGCGTCTTGCCAATCTAAAATAGCAAACCCATCACCTTCGTTAGCCTCCAAAGAGTGATGGCTTAAATGGTGGTGACTGCTGTCCCAACCCTTCGTTTCTTGCGCATATGTGTGGGAATCTGTAGGCGTTGCCACTCCATCGTGAGCACTATTTATCGGTGTTTCCGATGGCTTTAATAGTGGCGACTGTCCTTGTTTATGTAAGCGCAAGTTCTCATAGCGTGGCTGGGTGTCACGCGGTGTTTCGCGTCTATAGTCCTCGCGTGGTTGGCTGTCTCGCAAGTAGTTATCACGAATTTTCTTCAATGATAAAGGACGCGTTATTTTTGGCTGATTGATTGTATTAGAACCGCTATGACGGTTATTTTCATCACCTTTCACCATAGGATAAGCAATGGTTGTAGAGTCTGATGGCCACGTTGAATACGTTTCAGCCTCCCTATTCTGTAAATCAGTAGAGTGTGAGTTATCTTTTGACAAATCGATAACCTGCACATCAGTATTGTGCACATCCGTACTGTGCAGATTGGTATCAGGCAACGCTGTTAACTGCGGCATTGTCGTTGTACGTCCAAGCCATTTTTGCAGCACTTGTAATAACTGAGGCTGGCTAATGGGTTTACCTACATAGTCATTAATGCCACTAGCGATCAGTTTGTCTCGCTCATCAGCCAAACCATGGGCAGTCAACGCAATAATCGGGATACGGCTATCATCATTTTCAATATTGCGAATTTGTCTTGCGGCTTCATGCCCTGACATACGCGGCATTTGGATGTCCATAAATATTAGATCAATATGACCTTTATCCTGAATAGCGACTTTATCGTCGGTATTCACCTCTTCATAAAGCGTACTATTTGATTTCTTGTTTACCTCATCGCGCGTTTCAGCTTTAGAGATTTGCGTTTTATTCGACAGACTTTGCTTATCACTTTTCGCGGTTTTAATATTTTTGGTTTGTTGTTTACTGATAATTTCTATGGCGTCAAAACCACTACTCGCTGTGATGACCTGAATACCAAGCTCACTGAGCAATGCATCCAGCACCAACAAATTGGGCAGATGATCGTCGACTGCCAGAACCGTCACCCCTGTCCAGCGCGGTTCTTGCACGCTTTTTTTGGTACTGCGGTTTTGGGTGTCGAGCATGGCATAAAGCTGTCTTTTGTCTAAAGGCTCATACAAAATATTGGCATGATAACGATTTAATAATGCTTGATCGGCAGCAACTTGATAGCCAAATACCGCAAGCTTACCTTGATAATGCAGACGAATTTGTTTGAGTAATGCCATCATATCGTCTTGGGTATCATCATCGACGATGACCCAATCCCAATAATTACCATGCTCTTTTAATGACTCAAGTACGCCCGGTAAGGAGTTGGCTTGGGTCAATTTAATCGGCAAATATTGCAAGCTGGCTTTGAGCACTTGGATAGAGGCGGTATGATTGATCCATACCAATACATTAAACTCATCGGTCTCACTCGCCAATGGAGCCAAGACCGGTAGCTCAATCGTCTGTCCTGTAGCCGCTTCCAATACATCGACATGTGCTGGCATCCGAAACCAAAACGTTGCGCCCTGATTGGCAATATTCTCTTGAGCATTATCATGAAAGCCAATATCACCGCCCATCAGCCGCGTTAATTGCTTGGAGATAACGAGCCCCAACCCTGTGCCGCCATACTGACGAGTGATTGAAGGGTCGCCTTGGCTAAAGCTTTGGAACAGCATCTTTTGATCGGCTAAAGAGATGCCCTTACCGCTGTCTTGCACACTGATCATGAGATAATTATCACGATGGTCATCTAAGCTGACGCGCACCACCACGTCGCCACTATCGGTAAATTTAATCGCATTGCCGACGATATTGGTCAATACTTGCTTGAGGCGCAGGGCATCGCCATTAATACGCATCGGCACATCATTATAAAACAGCACCGCCATGCGCAGACCTTTTTCTGCGGATACAGGTGAAAGCATATCGACCACGTCATAAATGGTGTCATAAAGGTCAAACTCATGACGGTCAAGTACCAGCTTGCCCGCTTCAATCTTAGAGAAATCCAAAACATCGTTAACCAAGGCAAGCAAGTGTGCTGATGACTTACGTATGGTTTGCACGTATAAATCTTGTTCAGGATTTAGTTCGCCATGCCTTGCCAGCAAATTGATAAAGCCATCGATACTGTTTAATGGCGTGCGCAGCTCGTGGCTAATATTGGCCAAAAATGCCGATTTTGCTTGGCTGGTTGAAATTGCCGCATCACGTGCATTACGAATAGAGATGTTTTGCATTTCCATCTCATCAAACGCAAGGCGCAAATCATCCTCGGTTTGCTCGGCATGGTCTTTTAATTCCTGAAAGCTTCTATGCAGGCGGCGCAAAGTTTTGACCAAGTCTTGCTGCAATAAGTTCAGCTCACCATCTGACTCAACGGGAATAGGCTGATACAGATTGTCGACATGGGTACGCTGCAACTGCAAACGTAGCTCATAAATTGGTGCTATCCAGCGCTTTGAATAAATATTTAAACTCAGCAATAAAATCAAAATAGTGAACAAGCCGGTAATCACTAACGCCATGGCGATACGGTAGCGGGCGATGTAGAGTGGTTCATTGTCCATATCGACGAGTAGCCACAGTTTTTGTCCTTCAAACTCCCCTAACACACTGCCATAAGCGGTTCCAATAGGCGTTGGTTGCTGCGATAAAAAATTCTTTTTTGTGTCTATTGCAGGCCATGCTTCGTTCAGTGCATAACCGACTGCGGCGAGTACTTGATTGCTTTCATTGATGATCGCAATACGCTGTACATGTTGCTCGGACTGCATACGACCCAGCTTATCTTGTATTTCCTCAAGCTTCGTGATGGTCGTTTGAGTGGCATCATTTGCTCTGACTTCGCCATCCGCATTGGGTTCGCCGTCTGCTTGCTGGCGCTCTTGCGCTAACAGCTCAGGGATTAGCTCTGCAATCGCTGGGGTATAACGAATCAGCACCGCCTCCGCCAATACTTCTTGTTCGGAATTGCTGGCACGCATGGTCTCATAAAAGACCAAAATACCGCCCACCGCTGCCAAGATGCAAATGGGTAGGAACACCAATATAATCAACTGGCCATACGCACTGCTAGTATCAAAACGTTTTTTGGATGCCATGCTAGCTTTACTCTCTACAGAAAATTGTACTATGAATCAATAGCGGCGGTAAGCAGTTTTAGCCAATGATAATTTTTTTAGGGGCTGTGCTCATTTTAAAAATGATAACTGCCTACCCATGATAAAATTTAATGGTTCTTGTTATTGCCGTACCTATATATTGCCATAACTATAACGCATTTCATCGATCATGGTGAGTGGCTATGACGCAAAGGCATTTTAACTGTCCAGCCCTTTTTAAACACCACTCATTTACCAAAATCTCTTGATGCCTTCAGCGTAGCCAAAAACAAAATGATATAATGACGCAACTTTTCATTTATTGCTATTTGGTTAAAGCGACAGAAATGTCATTAATGATCAAATCACTCACTTCACTCAATAGCAGCCGTATCAAGATATTTATTCAAAAATCAAAATGATAATTAAAAAATAAACGGTAATTAAAATCAATTTTAAAAATTTACAAGGATACTTTATGTCCGCAATGGCTATCTCCAACCCTAATTTCATTACTCAAGTCACCAAACTTGCTGATTGCGTCGGTCAGACGCCATTGGTTAAATTACAGCGCTTACCTAAGCAAGAGCAGCTGACCAATGGTGCTGCATTACTAGCCAAGCTTGAAGGTAACAATCCAGCGGGCTCTGTTAAAGATCGTCCTGCTTTTAATATGATTTATCAGGCAGAACAGCGCGGTGACATCAAAGCGGGCGACATGCTGATTGAAGCCACGAGTGGCAACACTGGTATCGCGTTAGCCATGGTCGCGGCGATGCGTGGCTATCCGATAACGCTACTGATGCCAACCAATTCAACTCAAGAGCGCAAAGATGCCATGATTGCGTATGGTGCGACGTTAATCGAGGTAGACGAAGGCATGGAAGCCGCACGCGATTTGGCACTGCAAATGCAAGCAAATGGCAAAGGCATCGTATTGGATCAGTTTAATAACCCTGATAACAGTCAAGCCCATTACCTGACCACAGGGCCTGAACTATGGGCGCAAACGGCAGGAAAAATCACTCATTTTATTAGCTCAATGGGCACCACTGGTACTATTACCGGTGTATCGCAATATCTCAAAGAACAAAATCCAGATATCAAAATTATCGGACTACAGCCTGATGAAGAAGCTTCGATTGCTGGTATTCGCCGCTGGCCTGCAGCTTACATGCCGGGTATCTTTAACGCAGATTTGGTTGATGAAATCATGGATGTGGATCAGCGTATCGCGGAAGTTTATATGCGCAAACTGGCGAAAACCGAAGGTATTTTCGCGGGCGTTTCATCAGGTGCTGCAGCATGGGCTGCCGTACAAGTCGCTAAAGAAAACCCTGATGCCGTCATCGCCTTTATTGTCTGTGATCGCGGCGATCGTTATTTGTCGACGGGTTTATACAATATTGATGACAACAGTATTGACGACAGCAATGTCGATCGATAACCGCACATAAATTAATTAACGCACAGATAACGCTGCTCAGTTTAGTTGGTTTAATCAGGATTTCTTATGTCACAAGCTCTACCATCCGACCCTATATTGGTCTTTGATATCGAAACTGTCGCTGATACCGATGCGGCGCGCCGTATCTATCCGCAATTGGCAGAGTTGAATGATGCAGATGCATTGAGCGCACTCACAGCGCTTCGAATACAAGAAGCTGGGCATGATTTTATGCGCTTGCCACTGCAGCGTGTCGTCTGTATCTCAGCGTTATATATCAAAGATGGCAAGTTTTCGTTGTTCTCATTGACCGCTGATAAATTCAGTGAAAAAGATATCCTTGCCAAATTTTTTCGGGCATTTAGTGACCTTGAAAAACTGCCTCAGCTTATTAGTTGGAATGGCTCAGGTTTTGATATTCCTGTACTGATATATCGGGCTATGCAATACGATTTATCAGCGCCATGGTTATTTGAAGAAGGCGAGCGCATCAAAAATATGCGCTTTGATAATTACGTCAATCGCTTCCACACGCGTCACCTTGATTTGATGGACAGGTTTAGCCAGTATGGTGCCAGCCGCCGCGAAGCCATGGATATTGTCGCAAGCTTATATGGTCTACCGGGTAAAACAGCTGTCGACGGTAGTATGGTTGGTGAGCTTGTCAGCACTAATGACTGGCAAACGCTGTCTATTTATTGCGAGTCTGATGTCATGAATACATGGCTAATCTATTTGCGCTGGTTGCGTTTAACTGGACAGTTATCCTCACAAGATTTTGACGCTTGGCAGCAGCAGAGCTATGACTATTTAGTAAAATATACCCAAGCGGATGGTCATGCTCGCCATCAAGACTTCATCGCTGATTGGTCATCTGCGCCCACATCATAACAAGTGAAGTTATATGAAGGCGCGTTATAAGACATCGCGTTTATCCTCATTTTTTTAGTTATTTATCATTTATTATTAAGGCAGGTTTATGCAACCCACCGATTCAAAAACGTCTACAACCTCTGATGTTACGCCACCAACGAGCGAGACCCAAACGATTACTATTCCGCCTAATAAGAAAAAATCTAAACCCTCATCAAAGACACGCCGCCGCCTAAAGGATGCAGAACCTCTGCCCTTCACCATTGATGGTTTGTCGCATGATGGTCGCGGCGTTGCCGTTTATGGCAATGGCTTTGGCGTAGATGACGGTCATATCGAGGAAAAACATGGCAAAAAAGTCTTTGTCAGCTTTGCCTTGCCGGGTGAAAGTGCCTTGGTCAAAATAACCAATAGCCGTGCCAGCTTTGAAGAAGGCGAGGCTGTCAGTATTACTGCCAACCCAAATTCTGAACGTGCCGTAC
This sequence comes from Psychrobacter sp. JCM 18902, assembly GCF_904846615.1. NCBI lineage: Bacteria > Pseudomonadati > Pseudomonadota > Gammaproteobacteria > Moraxellales > Moraxellaceae > Psychrobacter > Psychrobacter sp. JCM 18902. The sequence goes on along the minus strand of NZ_CAJHBK010000003.1, from coordinate 1,992 downwards.
CGCCCTGCCCACATTTTGGAGTGTGTGGTGGCTGTAATTTGCAACACTGGCAGCCAGACGGTCAAATCAACTTTAAGCAATCTGTATTGGCTGAAATGCTGATACACCAAGCCAGTGTCACGCCTGATAACTGGCTTGCTCCAGTGGTTGGTGATCGTCTTGGTTATCGTACCAAAGCACGATTGGGTGTGCGTTATGTCACCAAAAAAGAAACCGCGCTTGTCGGCTTTCGTGAGCGCTCAAGTAACTTTTTGGCAGAATTAAATGAGTGTCATATTTTAGATCCAAGAATTGGTTTTGAGATTGAAAACTTAAAAACACTGATTAGTACGCTAGAGAGCCGTAACAAGATTGCTCAGCTTGAGTTGGCCATGGGTGAGGAAATGCCTGAGCTGCCAGATGGCAATCAGCCCGTTGCCCTTATCGTACGCAACTTGGAGCCGTTATCAGACGCTGATATAGAAAAGCTAAAAGTGTTTTTTGCCGCACGCAACTGGCAGCTATATTTGCAGTCTAAAGGTGCGGATAGTATCCAGCGTATTGCATTGACTGAAGATGATGACATGAGCCAGCAATTTGGTCGTTTGTATTACCAATTGCCAGAATACGATTTGACTTTCGAGTTTATCCCGACAGATTTTACCCAAGTGAACCTGTCCGTTAATCGTCAAATGACCAAGCTTGCTTGCGATTTGTTAGACTTAAAAGCAGGTGAACGCGTACTTGATTTATTCAGTGGTCTAGGCAACTTTAGCTTGCCACTTGCGCGCCTCGTTGGTGAGACAGGTTCTGTGGTTGGTGTTGAAGGCAGCGAAGCGATGACCGCACGTGCAGCCGATAACGCACGTCGTAATGGCATCAATAATACAGAATTTTATAGCCAAGATTTGACGCAAGACTGTACTGATAAACCTTGGGCAAATCAGGGCTTTGATGCGCTATTGATCGACCCGCCGCGTTCTGGTGCTTGGGAAATTATGCAGTACTTGCCGAAATTTAACGCTGAGCGAATCGTTTATGTCTCTTGCAACCCTGCAACCCTCGCCCGTGATACAAAAGCATTATTAGAGCAAGGCTATCGTCTGACTCATGCTGGCGTAATGGACATGTTCTGTCATACCGGTCATGTTGAGTCCATCGCTCGTTTTGAAAAAGTAGCGGTGTAATTCAATTTACGGTTAAGTGAGCGGTTCAGAGCATTAAATAGCCATGCTAAAGGTCACTGAGCTTGATTCAAAATTTGAGTCAAGCGGTGGCAAAAAATGATAGTTATTTATGCTGATTAACCGCAGACATTACATAGCCTCGCTTGATTTGTCTCTTTAAAGTGAGATAATAGTAAACAATATTCCTAGGCTGGTTTTTTCCATTCTTGTGAACGTTTGCACTCATAGCTTTATATATTTTACGCGCATTTTATGACTGCTAAAAAACAGATTTTTTAGCAGTTATATTGGTTTATAGCTGACACTTTATGAATCGTAAGTTCAACGTGTGTGCATAGTAGATGAGGTTATAATCAATTCAAAATAGCTAAGAGGAGTCGGCTATGGTAAAAATTCGTGAAGGATTACCGCTGGTGGATGGACAGACCACCCAAGCCGATAGTGCAGCACTTGCCGCTCAACTGGTCGCGAGCCAACGCTCGCACCAGTCTGCCAATAGCTATGCCCAAATCCCCCTCGATATCAAATACCAGCTGTCCACTCATAAACTACACACCACTTTTGATCGCTCAGCACTACATGCTTTTCATAGTCATGATCCAAAGCTTGAAAACGAATATTCTGATAACCCGCTTTTAGATAAAAATAATGCTCTCTCAGATAAAGAGCTCGAAGCGATTGATTTAGATCAAGTCAATATTGATGTTCCTACTTGGTTAGACAATGTCGCCAAACGTATCGGACAAGAGTCTGTACCTCACTTGAGTGCTGCTTGTGAATTTATTCGCAGTCATATGAATACCAGCGAGTCTGAGCGTTCAGGCGC
>NZ_CAJHBK010000002.1 GCF_904846615.1 Psychrobacter sp. JCM 18902 | reverse complement strand
AATTTTAGCTCTGTTAAATAGCAGTCAACACTTAACGGAAATAAATTTTTAGGAAAACATATGAAATTTTTATTGGGTGCGCTCTTTACCGTATTTGTGGCAATCGTTAGCGTGTTTGCGGTTGTTACTAGTGGCGTTGTCAATGTGGGAGCTGACCAAGAGCATAGCCCAATGATGTTTAGCTTTTTAGAAACTGCTCGCAATCGTTCCATAGAAAATGCCAGTAAAGATATTGTGGTACCAGATTTAGAGAAGGTTGAGCTAATCAGTTCTGGTGGCGCGGACTATAAGGATATGTGTGCAGGCTGTCACTTGTCTCCGGGAGTGGCACAAACTGACTTTAGTGAGAGCTTATATCCAAAGCCGCCCAACATTACCAAGGCTGATATTGTCAAACGTTATCAAACAGAAGACGGTGCAAAGCAAAGCTTTTGGGCAATCAAGCACGGTATTATGGCATCTGGAATGCCTGCGTGGGGCGCGTCCCATGATGACGGTAGAATGTGGGCAATGGTAGCCTTCATTAGATCGTTACCTGAATTAGATGAAAGCCAATACACGATGCTAACCACTAGGATAGATGGCGATATGATGGACATGTCATTTGACGGTGATATGAATATGTCAGATGGTGGTGATATGGGTATGAATATGTCGGATGATGGATCTGGAATGCAGCATTAATACTTTCTAGATATGAAAGCCTCCTAACTCACGGTTGTCGCTATTAATAATGCAGTACTGAACAGTGCTGCATTTAATGTTTTTAGTTAAGTACATAAGAATTCAAATATAGGGTGTAAGTTTTAGAATATCGAGCATAACAATAGACGTTTAGGAGTAATTTAATGAGACATTACACACATGTGCTTTCTAATGGACATAGCTGGTTATCCGGTCGTGTCCTTTTATTGGTGGTGACATCGTCACTCTCGTTAACGCTAGCCGCTTGCAGCCAATCTAATACCAGTGGCTCTGATTCTCAACCAGTAAAGGTTGAACAGTCTGCTACCCAGAATGCACAAGTACAAAATGAAAGTTCTGCTCCTACAAATGCTCCCGTTAACAGCTCGTCATCATTACTCAAAAACGTCTCAGCCACGGTTTATAAAGATGCCAACTGCGGCTGCTGTAAAGAATGGGTAGGCTATGCAAAAAACAATGGATTAAGTGCAACCACGCACGATGTGGAAGATCTATCCTTATTTAAGGAGCGTTATGGCGTACCACAGCAAATGCGCTCTTGTCATACCACCGTTACCACCGACGGTTTTGTCTTTGAAGGGCATGTCCCTGCTAAACACATGGCTGAATTCTTAGCAAATCCTCCTGCACAAGCTATTGGACTTGCCGTACCGAGTATGCCGGTTGGTAGCCCCGGTATGGAGTATGAAGGTAAATTCATGCCTTATAAGGTAATGCAGCTTAATAAAGACGGCACCACAGAAGTCTATGCTGCTATTGAGTCTCCTCAGCAGCAGCTGTAGTGTTGGCTTAGATGTGAATAGATTCTGTTAAATATCGAAAATATTATAACTATAAGCTTAACCACCATCTCTCAAATTAAATCAGGTTATCATTATGAATAAAAAGAACATACTGAACCGCCGACGTTTTTTAACCGGATCCTCTGCTGTCCTTGGTGCCTCCTTGATGCCGACTATTGCTAGTAGCGCATTGGGACAATCGAGTCGCTCAGGCAGTCAGGGCGCTACTATTAATAGTGATCAAAACGTTCATAAAGTACCTGTATTGACAGGGAAAGAGTTTGATTTATACGTCAGTAAACAGTCCGCTATTGTGAACGGCAAAAAGAGCATGGCGACGCTCATCAATGATTCACTACCAGCACCGACGCTAAAAATGCGTGAAGGCGATACGGTGGTGATACGTGTTCATAATCAGATGGATGAATCAACCTCTATCCATTGGCATGGACTACTAGTACCGTTTGAGATGGATGGGGTGCCGGGCATTAGCTTTGATGGCATTCCTGCGAACAGCACCTTTACTTATAAATTCAAATTAAAACAATCAGGCACTTATTGGTATCACTCACACAGTGGGTTCCAAGAACAAACCGGTATGCTGGGTGCCATTGTGATTGAACCTAAAGGGCGTGAGCGTCATCCTATCGACGAAGACCATGTGATCGTGCTTAGTGATTGGACCAGCCGCAACCCGCATAATCTCTTGAAGCTGCTCAAACAGCGCGCCGACTTTGACAACTACCATCTACCAGACTTCAAAAAACTGCTTGCTGATATTGCCGAAACGGATATGAAAACCGCGTTTGATAAGCGCAAAATGTGGAATCAGATGCGCATGATGCCCACTGATTTTACGGACTTGTCGGGTGAAAACACATTTACCTACCTTATCAATGGCAAAACGACCGCAGCTAATTGGGCGCAAATCGTCAAAGCAGGACAGCGCGTTAAATTACGCTTTATCAATGCCTCAGCGCAAACCATCTTTGATGTACGCATACCCGGTCTTAAAATGACAGTCGTCTCAACGGATGGTAATGATGTCGCACCAGTCGCTATTGATGATTTTCGTATTGGCGTGGCTGAGACCTATGATGTCATTGTCACCCCGACCAAAGATGCGCATACCATATTTGCCCAAAACATAGACCGTTCGGGCTATGTCGCAGCAACGCTTGCCACCAAAGAAGGTGCTCGTGCGGCAACGCCTGCTATGGACAAAATTGAATGGCTCACCATGGCAGATATGATGGGTGCTATGGGTGCTAATGGTTATAAAGCTAAGCACGCTAAAACAGAATATGACTTTAAGTCTGATATGCGTGTGGACAGTCCACGTATGAACCTTGACGATCCAGGTATCAACCTGCGCAATATTAATAGAGAGGTATTGAATTATAGTCAGCTACGCTCTGTCGATGAGGCAATATTTGCGGAGCAGCGCAAGCCTACCCGAGAGATCGAGCTACATTTAACCGGTAACATGGAGCGCTATATTTGGGCGTTTGATGGGGTTAAGTTCAGTGAGGCCACGCCGGTCAATATCAAGCCGGGTGAGCGCGTGCGTATTACCTTAGTCAATGACACGATGATGAATCATCCGATGCATTTACATGGGATGTGGAGCGATTTGCGCATGCCTAACGGTGAGTTTCAGGTGCGCAAGCATACTATGATGGTGCAACCAGCTCAAAAAATTAGCTTTGATGTCACAGGAGAAGCTGGTCGATGGGCATGGCATTGTCATCTGCTCTATCATATGGAAGCCGGTATGTTCAGAGAAGTGGCGGTCGTTTAAGCAAATCTTTGGTTGATAGGTGAGAGATGAGATGAAAATACATAAAGTGGGTTTACGGTTCGCTGGGGTATCATCATTGGTATTACTAGCATCATCATTTGCTAATGCTGCTGACCCTGCCACTGCTAAAAAAGACATGACTATGTCAGATATGGACCATAGTAGTATGGACATGTCGGATATGGATCACAGCAAAATGGATATGTCTGGTATGGGCATGTCGGATATGGATCATAGCAAAATGGATATGTCTGGTATGGGCATGTCGGATATGGATCACAGTGGCATGGATATGTCAGGCATGGACCATGGCAGTATGGATATGTCAGGTATGCAAGGTGGTAAAGCTCCAGCTGATGCTCGCAGTCCTGACTATTCAAACGGTGTTCCCTATGGACGCTATGGTCAGCCTATGATGATGGGTGATATGCCATTATGGGGCGTTTCTGTAGACGATTTAGGCTATCAGTTTGATGACGATCAGATTAATTATGAGGTTAGTGCTTGGTATGGCCTAGATGAGCGCCGTCTATCTTTACGTAGTGAAGGTAGTGTTCAGACCAAAGATGAGAAAGACATTGATAGTCTGACCTCATTGTCTTACTGGAAGCCGCTAAGTATTTTTTGGAATGGCGAAGCAGGGGTCGCCTATGATACCAAGAATGATAAGCCTGCCATTATGGCCGGTATTGTCGGCACAATGCCTTACTTTATTGAAACAGATGCTAGAGCATATCTCTACACCGATGGTCAAGTTAGGCTTGATCTTGGTGCAGAATATGAATGGCGTTTGAGTCAGCACTGGGTTGTGATACCGGAAGTTGGTCTGTCAGCTTTTAGTAAAGACGATATTGACAATCATATCACCAAGGGATTCAATGAATTAGAGACTGAAGTTAGACTGACTTATGAAACCTTAGGTCGTCAACTGGCACCTTACGTCGGTGTGAGCTATGAGACGGCTCTTGGCAGTGCGCGTGACCAGCGGCGTCAAGAAAATGAATCGGTTGATAGCAGTAGTTTGACTGCCGGTGTTAAATTCTGGTTCTAACATTGTCAAAATTATAGGAGATATATTATGAATACTTCTGATCAAAACAGCATGAATCATCAAAGCCATCAACAGGGCATGAATCCTTATGTGAAGTTCACTTTGATGATTCTGACGTCTACGATTGTAATGTTTATCATGATGTATTTTAATACCTATCAATTGGATCATGTTTATTTTAGTGAGACCCGAGCTTATATGGCGCTCTACATGGGTGCCGGTATGGCCGTCATTATGCTGGCCTTTATGGGTAATATGTATAAGAAGACCAAGGTAAATCTACTGGTTTATGGAATAAGTGTAGTAATGTTTGCTGTAGGTATTTGGGGTGTGCGTTCCCAAGCAACGGTTGATCAAGTCGATTGGATGCAAGCCATGATACCTCATCACTCGATTGCCATTTTGACGAGCTCAAGAGCAGATATTGAAGACCCTAGAGTACAACAGCTCGCTGACGATATTATTAAAGCGCAAAAGCGTGAAATCGCTGAGATGCAAGCGCTTATTGAAGAGCTCGAATAGACGGCTATATATAGAGGTATGGCAAGCTAAGAAATTGATTATGAAAAAATGGTGATACCTGGTATCAGCGCTATAGTCTTCGCTGGTACCTTTACCTTAAAAGGACAGATTGCACAGATAATTAATGTGATTTTTTACCTACCCCTTCAACTGCAGTAACTGCTCTTTGTTTTACTGTTCTTATTTCAAAACCTCTTATTCCTATATCGAAATGTTCAATATCTGTCGATTGCTATTCTTGAGTGATAGTAAGCATCTAAAAGTATACGCTCGCCCACCACTGTCAATATGAGTGCTATGAGTCTTGGAGAAATACTATGATGGAAGGCATGGGTTGGGGTTGGATGGCTCTCTGCTTGTTGTTTGCGCTACTATTTTGCGCAGTACTAGTACTAACAATCATGGCACTGCTCAAGTATTTGCGTGATAAAAACTAAATTCCAATTGAAAAGTATAGAAATTATTTTTTAGAGGTTTTTAGATTAATGATTAGATGAATAGCAATCGAGGATTGATGATAGTGCTTTAAGAGTTGTACTTATTATAAATATTTATTGTCTTCAAGGAGTGGTTTTATGAAACATATTGCCGATGAAAAATCTATCAAAGGTGGTCAGTACGATAAAGTACCAGAAAATTATAGTGGTACGGTTTATATCTGCCCGATGCATCCTGAGGTTAGAGATACTGAAAAGAGCGATTGTCCGATATGCGGCATGTTTCTTAAACCTGAAGACGAGGTTGCTGAATCCAACAACCATGAAGATAGTCATGCGCATTGTCATGGAGCGGATGCTAATAATAGTAATGAGGTAAATTCTGTCGAAGACGATAAGTACGACAAGATACCGGAAAATTATAGCGGTACGGTCTATATTTGTCCTATGCATCCAGAAGTAAGAGATGTTGAAAAAAGTGACTGCCCAATATGTGGCATGTTTCTTAAACCTGAAGACGAAGTTGCTAAAGATGATAGTCACGCTAGCTGTCATGGAAAGGATACTGATAGTAGCGGAGTAAAATCTGTTAAAGGCGGTAAATACGATAAAGTACCTGCTGATTACGATGGCACGGTATATACCTGTCCTATGCATCCTGAAGTGAGAGACGTTAGAAATAGCGGTTGTCCGATATGTGGTATGGCGCTTGAGCCCGAAACGCTTACTATCGGTGAAGAGGACACCTCAGAGCTTGACGACATGACTCGTCGTTTTTGGATATGTACCGTGTTGACTGTACCGCTATTAATATATGTGATGAGCGGTATGTTTGACTTAAACGTAGTTAATTTTAGTCAGTATGGTATCTCCTCAAAGATCTTACAATGGGCTGAGTTAGTGCTCGCGACCCCTGTAGTGCTTTGGGGCGCCGCCCCGTTTTTCGTCCGTGGCTGGCAGTCTATAAAAAGCCGCAATCTAAATATGTTTACCTTGATTGCGATAGGCGTAGGCGCTGCTTATATTTTTAGTATTGTCGCGACCTTTTTTCCCGATATTTTCCCAGACAGTTTCAGAGATGCCTCTGGTCAAGTCGGAGTCTACTATGAAGCGGCAGCGGTCATTGTGACCTTGGTGCTACTGGGTCAAGTATTAGAGCTCAAAGCTAGAAGTCAAACTTCAGGTGCGATTAGAGCTTTGCTTGAGCTCGCACCACCAACCGCAAGACGTGTCGATGAAAACGGTGAAGAAGTCGAAGTCTCGCTTGATGAGGTCGTCACTGGCGATAAGCTACGGGTTAAACCAGGTGAGAAACTACCCGTAGATGGTACAGTGATCGATGGTAATAGTAATGTTGATGAATCAATGGTGACGGGTGAGCCAATCCCTGTATCAAAAGTAGCAGGAGATACAGTGACTGGTGGTACGGTAAATGGCACCGGAACGCTATTAGTCGAAGCGGTCAATGTTGGAGCAGATTCAGTATTATCTAAAATTGTACAAATGGTTGCTGAAGCCCAGCGTAGCCGCGCACCTATACAGAAATTGGTAGATAAGGTAGCTGGGTGGTTCGTACCGATCGTGCTTATTTGCTCCGTCATTACCTTTATTGTCTGGGCGATATTCGGCCCTGAGCCCGCTATGGCCTATGCCTTGGTTAACGCGATTGCGGTACTGATTATTGCTTGTCCTTGTGCCCTTGGTCTAGCGACGCCGATGTCCATTATGGTTGGTACCGGCAAAGGCGCGCAAAACGGCGTCCTCATCAAAAATGCTGAAGCGTTAGAGAGTATGGAAAAAGTCGATACCATTGTCGTCGACAAGACCGGAACACTGACCGCTGGTAAGCCCGAGCTTACCGCAATTGATGCGCAGGTAGGTCAAGATGAAGACGAGTTCCTCGCATTGGTAGCCTCAGTAGAAAGCGCTAGCGAGCATCCTTTAGCAGAAGCTATCGTTAGAGCAGCTCAAGAAAGATCACTCATTATTCCTAAAGCTACTGACTTTAATTCGACTACTGGCGAAGGCGTACAAGCCGTGGTCGATGGTAAGAAAGTCGCTATTGGTAACTCTAAGCTTATGGAAAGCCTAAATAGTTTTGATAATGAGCTGTCCACTAAAGCTGATGTCCGTAGAAAAGACGGTGAAACGGTAATGTTTGTGGCTATAGACGGTAAAGCTGCTGGTATTATTTCAGTTGCTGACCCTATTAAACCAAGCACTAAAGAGGCTATTTCACTGCTTCATGACGCAGGTTTAAAAGTTGTGATGCTAACCGGTGACAACGAAAAAACCGCGCAGGCAGTCGCCAATAAACTAGGTATTGATGAAGTTCATGCGGATGTCTCACCAGAGGATAAAAACCGTATCGTCAAAGAAATGCAAGACAGCGGTAAATTGGTCGCTATGGCGGGTGATGGTATCAACGACGCACCAGCGCTAGCGCAAGCTAATGTTGGTATCGCTATGGGAACCGGTACCGATGTGGCGATGGAGAGTGCGGGCATTACCCTGCTAAAAGGTGATTTAATGGGCATTGCCAAAGCTTATAAGCTTAGCCACGCCACCATGCGCAATATCAGACAGAATCTGTTTTTTGCCTTTATCTACAATGCACTTGGTGTTCCTATTGCCGCAGGTGTGCTCTATCCCACATTTGGGCTTCTGCTCAGTCCGATGATAGCAGCGGCAGCGATGAGCTTGTCGTCATTCTCGGTGATTGCTAACGCGCTGCGATTGCGCCGTTTGAAACTATAATTCTGGTACGGTAAAAAGTGTTCTAAAGCACACTGACACATACTGGTCTAAACAAGATCACAAAATATAAGGATACCGTTATGGGCAGCTTTTCTATTACACATTGGCTGATTTTATTGGTCGTAGTGGTGGTCGTATTTGGTACTGCCAAGCTTAAAAATGTAGGTAAAGATTTAGGCGGTGCGGTGAAGGGTTTTAAAGAAGCGGTCAAAGATGAAGAACCCGAGAATGCTCGCAAAAATCATGTGCTTAGCCATGAAAATAGTACGCCAGCTGCAAGTAATGATTTAAATACGCGTGTAGGTAATCAGGCTGATGATATGGAAATCAGCCCTATTTCCACTGATGACCAGCCTAAAGTATGAAGCGCGCCGCTTATAAATAGCGGCACTAAGTAGTCTATTAATATATGTGACTGTTATGTTTGATATTGGGTTTTCCGAATTACTCTTGTTTGGCGTCATTGCTTTAATCGTATTGGGCCCAGAAAAACTGCCGCAAGCCGCACGTACCGCTGGGCAATGGTATGCCAAACTGCGCCGTACAGTATCCACTCTACAATCTGAAATAGAAGCTGAGCTTGATCTAGCTGAAACACGTCAACAAATGCAAAATGAACTTGCGAAAATCCGTCAGACCGAGTCGGATATGAAGCGCGAATTAGCAGAAATGCGTGGCAGTATGCAAAAGTTTGAGCAGTCACAGAACCAAAGCCTAGACGCTTCACATCAGTCAATCACCCCTTATGATAAAGACCATCAACAGAATACTACCTCCTCGTTCATTAAACAGGAGGCGGATCAGTGAGCCTATTTAAACGGCAAAAAAGTCGACAAGAAAAAATAACAGATATAGAGTTTGAGGCGCCAACAGATACAACACAGAATAGTGAGTCTGGAGATACGTTAGGTACGCTTGGCGATATGCCTATTACCGGACATTTAATCGAGCTGCGTACGCACTTAATAAGAATATGCGTGGTCGTCTTAATTATATTCTTAGTATTGGTGGGATTTTCACGCGAGCTTTATAATCTTTTATCAGACCCATTAGTGGCGCAGTTACCCATCAATTCGACCATGATTGCCACTGATATAACGTCAAACTTTATGGCACCCATTCGCTTAACGATATTCGTCGCCGCATTTTTAGCAATGCCTTATATCCTGTATCAAATTTGGTCATTTGTAGCTTCCGGCTTATATAAAAAAGAGAAGAAAATTGCCATTCCTGTACTGCTATCTTCGATATTTCTATTTTATGCTGGTGTTGCTTTTTCCTACTTTGTCGTACTCAAAGGGGTATTGAAATTTTTTATTATGTTCGCTCCGCAGAACGTTATACCAATGACCGATATTGACAGTTATCTGAGCTTTGCCCTCAAGCTATTTATGGTGTTTGGACTGACTTTTGAGATTCCAGTGGTTACCTTATTGCTGATAATGGCCGGAATCGTTTCTACTCAAATTTTAGAAGATAAGCGTCGTTATATCATAGTCGGCTGTTTTGGGATCGCCGCGGTAGTGACACCGCCTGATGGTGTATCAATGCTGTTGTTGGCGATTCCTATGTGGCTATTATTTGAGCTGGGTTTACTCTTAGCAAAGATATTAATTAAAAATGAACGAAATAATGATTTAGTCTCAGGGAATGAAACATTAGAAAGTAGCTAGCACTACTTAAATACGCCAAGAACCTTTTTTACTTTTTACTTTTTACTAGAGTATGTCAGCGTGAGTACTCTACTTAGCGACGGACTCTAAATGGAACACCCAACTAATAACAACGAAAAAAATGACGGTCTTGCAAATCGACTTAACCAAGAGTGCTACTGCATTACCCTTGATCGTAAAGCGCTTAATACAAGCCTTCAAGATCAATTGGTAGAAACTAGAAACAATCCAATAGGAGCGAACGAGCTTAATAAGCTTTTTTCAGCAACACCCGTGTTCGTTCCCAAAACAGAGATAGAGGCGATGGAGCGAATCGTCAGGGCTATCGAGTCAGCTGCCGAACTGCCATTGTATCAAGAGCAAGTGCTGTCGTGGGCACCAGAAATAGCTGCTTTCGACCCAGGCCCAATAGGGGCCCTCATGGGTTATGACTTTCACTTGGGTAGCGATGGACCTCAGCTCATCGAGGTCAATACTAATGCCGGTGGCGCATTTCTGAATGTGTTGCTCGCTCGCGCACAAAAACGCTGTTGCAACCCCTCAGAGCAAAGCGCTGCAACCAATCAAATGCTAGATAGGTTCGAGGAAGCAGTGTTTGACATGTTCAAACAGGAATGGCAGCGACAGTCCGCTGTTGCTATGCCCAATCGGATAGCCATTGTGGACAATGACCCCGAGAGTCAGTTCATGTTCTTAGAGTTTGAGTTAGCCTGTCAACTGCTCCAAGCTAGAGGTATTGATACTGTGATACTTGATCCCTCTGAACTCGAGTATATCGACGGTACGTTAACAGCCCATGGCCAGAAAATCGATATGATTTACAATCGGCTTGTCGACTTTGCATTTGAGGACCCTGACCATGTATTGCTTAAGCAGGCTTATTTAGAGGGTGCTGTGGTAGTGACACCCAATCCCCGCGTACATGCTATGTTGGCCAATAAGCAAAACCTGACATTGCTATCAGACTCCCAAATATTGCGCTCTTGGGGTCTGGATGAGGCTGCAGTGGAGTGCCTCGAAAGGTCTGTACCGAGGACTAAGATTGTATCAAGAGACGATGCAGCAGAGTTGTGGCTTACTCGGCGGCAACTGTTTTTTAAGCCAGTTGCTGGTCATGGAAGCAAAGGCGTTTATCGCGGTAGCAAACTGACTCGACGCGTCTTCGAAAACATTCTGGATGAAGATTATATCGCACAGACCTTTGTCCCTGCAGGAGAGAGATCACTCAAAATTGATGACATCGTAACAACAAGAAAGGTAGATATACGTCTTTATACGTATGGCGGAAAACTGTTACTACCTGCTGCGCGTGTGTATCAAGGTCAGGTGACTAACTTCCGTACGCCAGGCGGTGGATTCGCGCCTGTCTTTCAGGTGTGATCGTCTAGGTCTTATTTAGATGGCATTAGGCTGTTATAAGTCCGGTTAACTAATTCAATATTCTTCTTACCTAACCCCAGTTCGGGATAAGCCACATTGTAACTCATTGATACTATTTACAATGTAGCCACCTGCCCTTGCTGAGGCATGTTTTTGATGGTGGGTTTATAGGGAAACCAGCGATAAGCAATCAAACCTGACAGCAAGTTTGTAATAAAACCCGTGACACTACGATGGCGTGAATGCTCAATCTGACACAAGTTTTTCAGCTCCCCAAACACCGTCTCAACCAAAGAGCGATGATTGAGTAGCGCCTCATCTATCGGCTTGAGTACTTGCGGTTTCATATTACGCCGAAGTTTCGTTATCAGCCTAGTATCACTGTGTTTTGTGAGCCACTCGTTCAGTGCTTTACTGATATAGCCTCTATCCCCAAACACCTTGCCAAACACAGGCGTTGCCATATCCTTAACAGGCACTCTGTCATCCGTATTACCCGCAGTGACTTTAACAGATACAAGCTCGCCCTTGTGATTGATAATGGCGTGCAGCTTAAAGCCGTAAAACCAGCCCATGCTGCTTTTGCCTCGGGTTGCAAGTCCCTTAAAGACTTTATGACGGTAGATACGTTTGTTATGACAAACTGCTATCTTGGTTGAATCAATATAGCTGATACCTGTACAGTCGCCCATCATGCTTTGCAAGTAGGCACACAGTGGCATGATACTGCGCGGCATAAGCTTTATAAATCGTGAGTAGCTCGGCAGGTTTGGAAACTCCTGTTTCATCATGCCATGCATATGGTGGTAGTAAAAAGACTTAAACTGTCGATACCGCCGTTGATGAAACAGTACCAAGATGGTCATAATCTCTGCTACACTTATCTGGCATGCTCTTAACCTTTGGTGTCCCGTTGCGATTAAGTGAGCGTCAAACTCAGGTTTGAATTGCTAATAAAAGTCGTCAATATGGCAGTATAGTTCGGTTAGGTTGTCCATGTAAGAAGTCCTTGTTGTGAAGTTTGTCTTGGTAAACTTACTTTAGCAACTTTGGACTTCTTTTTTATCTTTTTTGAGCGCTTATCCCGAACTGGGGTTATCATAACTAAAGAAGCGAAGTAATACTCAAATACTCAAATACTCAAATACTCAAATACTCAAATACTCAAATACTCAAATACTCAAATACTCAAATACTCAAATACTCAAATACTCAAATACTCAAATACTCAAATACTCAAAATCATTTTGACTATCTGTATCAAGGCTTGTCAAATTACAATGGTCTGTTATCAGCAGTTCCTTTTATACAGTCTGTTTTAAGTAGTTTATTAGCGTAAATAGGGTCAAGAAAAATATTGATTACGTTTTAGGCTATGGTATTTCAGCCGAATCTCTTATAGCCGAATCATCATCGCAACGATGATATTTATACCAGATTGATTATCAAAGTAGGCTTCCCTGCGTATAGCAGGGTTTCCCCTACCTATTCAAATCATCTGTCTCATCTTTAAAGGTTTCTACAACGACAGCAAAAATGTCATCCCAAACTGCCTCATTTGCCAAAAACGGATAATCCTTAAGTAGCTTATTACTTTTAGCACCTTTATTTTGTAGCATGCTGCGAATGATTCTATCGGCATAGCTGTTGGGCATCTCAATAATCTCTTTTATCGCCAGTCGTGCATGGTCATGTTGTCTTAGGTACTGTGACTCGTTATGCATCTCTTTTTCAATAACATGCGCAATCAGTCCTGATAAGTACTGAACATGAGGCGTCAGGTCCATAAAGCGCCATGCCGGTTGAATAAGGTGACTGTCTTCAAAATTTAAGTTTGAGCGAATACCATCAGGGTAAGTAATCGCTTGTTTATCAAAGCTGTAATGATCACGGATTTGCTTCATAAGGGGCACAGAGACACGGTCTAAGATTTTATCATAGGCATGACGGTCTGAGGGATGCTCAGCAATGGCTTGTGATATAGGTAGGATAATCGGCTCATGAATGACTTGGTCTCGTCTAAGGACATCATTAATTAAAAAGCGATGTACGCGGCCATTGCCATCCGCTAATGGATGAATATACACAAAGGCAAAGGAGACAACAGCACTACGCATCAGTGCTGATTGTCCCTCAGTCTTCTCCATAAATACCTGTAATCCTGCTAGCTTATTAGCAATGTCATCAGCAGGTGGCGCGATATAATGCACAATTTCTTTAAAGCCATTCACCTGGGTATGCGACACAAAAACTGGAGATTGACGGACGCCATACTGCTGGATGACCGTTTTGCTACCAAGTATCTCTTGTTGCAACTCTGCTAGCGACTCAGGATCAAGCGGAATATCGCCCTTGCCGGTACGCCGTGCCATCACATCGGCGAAACGTTCAATACGTTTTAACTCTTTCCCTTCACCTTCTATAGTAAAACTGGCTTTACTCTCTCGTAATGTCATCCATACGGAGGCACGCATCAGTAAGTCTTGCCCAAATTCATCGTTCAGCTTGTCAACCATTGTGGCAATATCGAGTGCAGCGGCTTGCGTAAACAACTCTGTTTTCACCAATTGAGGACAGAAATGACGGGTTCCTGCAAGATTGTCATTGATACGCCAACGAGCATTCTTTATGACATGCGCAGGGCTTGAAGTAACCTGCTTCTTAGCATCTAGAGCATCCACATAGTTACCGCCTAAATTACTCGGTACTGCTAACTGCTGACCCATGAGCCATTCATACAAGAAAGCCATTCTACGGGCATAGCTGCCTGTGGGCTCAGCGTTTACCCATGCTTGTACGTCATTAGCCCCTATCTGCTCAAACAGACGAGCCAGTAACTCCAAATTCAGTACTTCATGACGCATGTGAAACTGTAAGTGCGCAATGATCGTGTCCAGTGGACGCGCGGTTTCCTGATAAGCATTATGGATGACATCACCGTCTTTATAGGTTTGCCTGCGCCCACCGATACTACTGCTGACATATAAAGGCGAAACCAGCTCGATGCTGGCATAACGGATAAGCCATGCTGCGCCAATAGGGTCTGAAGTAGGGGTATTCATCATGAGGGGCTCAAGCGATTATAGATAAGCCATTTTGCAGAAAAGCGATTATGAATGCAATATAATGATTATAATGAAGCCTCATTGCATTAAATCGATTTTTATATGACGCTGTGATGTCTTTAGATAAAGATCGAAGGGCGTTTTAAGTGGGCATAATTGAACGAAATTGAATGATGAAAATACACCGTTCTTAACACAGCTACGTAGTAATAGAGTACCTATTTCTGCAAATAAAGCCTTCTTGCCTCGCGTGTAAAGCCTTATATATCAGCTGTTTATGAACAAAAATAAAATAAAATACCTCAGCTATGAGCCTGGCTTTAACACCCGGTAAACAGTAGCTACGCCAACACCAACTGCCTTAGCGATTTCCTCTTTTGTCATATTGCCTTGACTGTCTAATTCTCTAATACGATTGTGTTTCGTTGTATTAGGCTTCTTACCGGAGGGCTTATAGCCACTGTTAGCCAATCCCTGCTTGATACGCTCTCTACGCTTGTCGTTATCAAGCTTTGCCATCGTTGCTAATAAGTCGATCAGCATATGGTTAATCACTGTTAGGATCTCACCTGTCATGCCATTATTAACTGTATGCGTCGTTGGTAGATCAGCCACCACCAATCGCAAGCCTTTGTCTTTGATACGCTGCTTTAGAATTGCAAAATCATCTTGAGATAATCGGCTTAATCTATCCACGCTTTCAACCAGTAGAATATCGCCTTGCTCAGCGTCCTTTAGCAGCTTGGCTAATAATGGTCTATCGAGCTTTGTACCACTGAAATGCTCGACGTACTCAACATGGTTATCATCATAACTTGTACTGAAAGCCACCAAATCAGCCAATGCTCTGGTAGCGTCTTGATCCTTAGTGCTGGCTCTCACATAAATACGAACAGTCATAACCCACCTCTATTATTTAGACTTAATAATTAGTGCTCATTGATAATAACAAGATATTACTATCATTTAATAATATAAAAAGTCTAATGATAGATAGATTATCATTTAAAGGTTTTATGTTTTGGGTATAGGCTAATGATAGGAAAAAAGCACAGCAGCCAGTCTTATAATTCAAAAGTCTGTTATAGATGGTTCCATGCTAACAGTCTGCTTTAAGTAGTCTGTTAATAGGTTTGAAAGGTAAAATAACTGGTTTCCTTGGGGTATACCCTACGATAACAGGAAATCCATCGCGGATGACAAAACCTGTTTAGCTTTTAAACAAGACGGGTTTGTCGATAGTATGTAAGATAAGTTGGAAAAGTAACTAGAGTGTAAGACTATTCATACTGGGTCTGAATCAAAGTTTTATTGTGATTAATTTCTGCTCAATATTATTCATTTGTCGCCATGATGAGTGATGGCGGCTTGTAATTTAGTTAGGAAAAATAATCTTGAGTAATAATATACGTTTGTATCATTTGTATCATTTGTAGCAGAGCTTGTTCTAGGCTTCTTTACTTACACTTTTCTGTAAGTTATTTTTTAGTAAATGATCGAATATAAATGGGCCAAAAGGTAAGAGTGAGCCGAGTACGCCCGCAGGTATTGCCCAAAGAGGCATTTTCATTTTGATAGCTGAGCCTATAAGTATTATGATATAGGTAATAAACAAAATACCGTGTGCCATACCGATGTATTTCACACCTTCTGGAATATCCAGCATATATTTTAGTGGCATGGCGATGAAGAGCAATAATAAGAAAGAGGTGCCTTCTAGGTAGCCTATAAGGGTAAGACTTTTTAACGCGGTCTCTTGTTTTTTTCTAAGGCTGTGAATTTTTTCAATAGTTGGCTGAGCCTGTGACACTGTATTTTCCTTTTGTTATGATCAATAAAGAATTTATGGATTATTCAATGTCTCTATAATAATGGCTCTACGCAGAGCTTTTAAGTATTGGGTTTTAAGACCTAAAATGAGTGAGTACCTATACCAGTCATACATTACCTTCCAGTTCACATTTTATAAACATACTCAAGTATAAAAAGTATTTTTCCGTATAGAGTGACTACGACGCTAGTTCATTTTGTTTGTGATAATCGGCATCAATGTGCTTATTTATTACGCTTACTTTCTAAAAATATCATGTCAATTATAATCAATGCGACACCGACACAGACACCTATATCTGCAACATTGAAAATAGGATAATTCCAGACATCAGCATAATGCACATGGATAAAGTCAACCACTTTACCAATTCTTAAACGATCGATTAAGTTGCCAATCGCACCACCGAGCATTAAGGCTAACCCCATGGACAATAGCTTGGCTGCACGTGGCGCTTTGATTAAATAAACCGTTAAAAAGATAGCCATTACAAAAGCTAAGCCTGAGAAAAACCATTTCTGCCAACCGCCAGCGTCGGCTAAAAAGCTAAATGCTGCCCCATAGTTATAAGCGAGTGTCCAGTTGAGAAATGGTTCAATGACCGGTACGGGGTCATTGAACGCTAATTTGGTTTGGGCCAACCACTTAGTCCATTGATCAAGTATTAATACCATTATCGCCAACAAATACCAGATAAAAGCGCGACTGCCATTGGCAACCATTTTTGGCATTTTATTCAACTTACCTTTAGGTGTTATCGAGTTGCCTGAGGTTACGTACATAGCTTTAGGCGTATGATTCATGGTTTTAGAGTCAATTGATTGATGAGTACTACTCACAGCTATAGGTACTTTATTGTCAGCAATATTAGTACTAGCCGATTCAACGCTATTCAATTTAGTACTATCTAATCTGTCGGTAGATTCAGTCATAGTTGTTTTCTTTATCTGTGTTTATACAATGAACAATGTTAAACGTATATGTTTTTAGTATACGACTATTAATAGCGCCACTTTTAAAAACGGCTCCACTTACCGCTCTGGTATTATGAAACTTACGGTAATAATTTTTTATTAGGGAATCTGTTGATTGATTTCAATATTAACCTGAGTCTGTTCAGCACTAATCACTATCGGATTACCCGATAAGTCGCCTGACTCTGCTATGGCATTACCGCTATGACTAATACGAGCAACGACTGCTAACTGAGTTTTGTCACTACGAGCTGAATTTAACGTGCGATCTGGCATCATCGCATCAAGATTGCTTAAGCGGATACTGGCCTCACCTTGCTCAATAACACTAATGGGTAAACGTTTGGCGGCAAACGGTGGACCTCCTTTAACGTCACGTATCGCAACAAACAACACATCATCAGCTTTCACTAACGGTAATAAATTAGCGTTAATTTTCACTGTCACGTCAATACCTTCTAGCGCTTGCTTTTCTTGCGTGCTAACGTAGTTGCTTAACTCATCTAAGCTTGCTAAAGCTTTAGTATGATCACCTGGTTTGGCCACAATGCTGCCTTGTAAGCGTTTAATCCAACCTTGCGCTTGGGCAAAGTTACTACTACGAGTCTCACCCATTGCCATGAGCATTTGAGCCCGTTCATGCTGCGGATTCTTAGCTAATATAGCTTGTAATACACGGCGAATATTGGCGTCTAACTGACCTTCATTAACGAAAAAGCTAGTCTGAGCATAAGTGGTGGCGATTTCTTCATTTTCAGGAGCTAAACGATAGGCACGAGATAAGGCTTCCAGCGCAGAATCAGTTGCCTCCATAGATAAGAAAAGCTCGGATAGGCGCATCCAGCGATTAGGATCATCAGCATTACGATGAACATTGGTTTGCATGGCGCTAATCAGTTGACGACCATCTTCAAACGCCCATGATGGCGGCTTGTCAATTTTAGCTGTCAATAGGTCGTCAGCCACTTGTCCTACTTTGTCCTCAGCTGTCCACAAATCAAACACGGGCGTACGATTGCCTATTAGTAAATACGCCATTGCAGCCAATATTGGGATCCAAGCTGCGACAATTAAACGGCTTTTGACATCAGGGGTGACCATAGGTGTTATCTGACGCTGCGCATCTAATAGCTGACGCTCAAGCTCCAGCTTTTGATTTTGATAATGGCTATTATTAATAGTACCGCTGTCTTTATCTGTTTGTAGCTCAGCTAAACGTTCGCGAAATACTGCAACATTAATATCTAGCAGTTGATTGTCTATTGGTTTGGACTGCAAACGCGGTGCTCGTAGCCATGGCATAATAGCAATCAGCGCAAATATAAGAGCAATCAGCAAGCTTAGAGTTACAAATAAGCCAAAAGTAGAAAATAGAGTCATTTTTTGTCCTCTAGGCTAGTAATGTCGTGGTCGACACTCTCAGCTTGCGATAATAGACGATCAAGCTCAGCCTTTTCCGTAGAGGTCAAGGCAGCAGTACTGTTCACTGTGACGCCGCTTTGACCACGGGCAACAACTTGGCGACGCTTACTTTGCCAAAACCAACCAATAATTAAGACGAGCAATAATAGTGGTGGAAAAAACCATAGGATCCATGTTGATGGTCGCATAGGCGGCTTGTAGCTAATAAAGTCACCGTAGCGCTCTTGCATATAGACGCGTATTTCAGCATCACTACGTCTATCTTTAATTAAATCATAGACTTTTTGCTTTAGATCCTGTGCAATCGGTGCATCAGAGGCTGCAAGGTTTTGATTTTGGCATTTTGGGCAGCGAAACTCTTCTATTAATCCACGATACTGAGCTTCTTGCTGTGGTGAGTCAAAATCGTATACGTCAATAGCTGCGTTTGCCGTCATGTTAAGCAGACACGCTAGTATTAAGCTTGCTAGTTTTAAAACTATATTGGGTTTTAGTTGAGGAGCTCTTATTCGAATAACGTTCATTTGCACATCTCCTCAACCTGAATGAGATCAGGACTATCGTTGTTCTTATTAGCCTCATTAAGTACGGTCAGGCACGGCTTAACACGCTGTTGCCAATTGGCTTCATTAACCTCACCAACAATATGCTGACGAATGATGCCATCTCCATCCACAACAAAGGTTTCGGGCGCACCAGTTATGCCTAAGTCTAGAGCAAACTGACCCAATGAATCCTGAATAGACATAGAAAATGGATCACCGCCTCGGTTTAAGTAACTGAGCGCATTACCAATCTCATCCTTATAATTCACACCAACGATATCAACGCCGCGCTCTTCTAGTTGCATTAAAAACGGATGCTCAATAACGCAAGTTGGGCACCATGAGCCCCAAACATTAAGTAAAAACGGCTTATCCGGCAAATTATCATTGGTGATAGTACGGGTAGTATCTGCTAATAACGGCAGCTCAAAGGTAGGAACCGGACGCTCAAGAGCGGTATTGGTCACAATGTCTGTTGGTTTACCTAAGCGCATGTACAATATAACTACCAAACCAAAAAAGAGGATAAGCGGAATTAAGAACCATAGCTTCGTCTGCTTTTTTTTCATTGTCTTTGGGTTACGCTGCTTACTGTTTTGGCTATCTTTTTGCTCAGGAGTATTATTCGACATAGTCATTTATTTCTCCTTTAGTGTCGACATCGTCGATGCTGAGATTGCCTGTTCAATAGCTACCTCATTGACTCCATCAGTAGCCAGATCACCAGTAACTAGCAATGGAGCTTTAACTTTTTTGATGCGGTATCGTTTATCAAGCATGCTAATTAATCCACCTAGAGCCATGATAATTGCCCCTAACCAAATCCAGCGAATTAATGGTTTTACATAAATCCTTAATGCCCATTGGTTACTACCATCGGCAATAGGTTCGCCCAGTGCGACATAAACATCGCGCATAAGATTGGGGTCAATAGCGGCCTCAGTTGTTGGCATAGTGCTGATAATATACGTACGTTTTTCAGGATATAGCGTTGCCACTTCTTGGCCATTCTTAGTCACTACAACCTCAGCTTGCGTTGCATCAAAGTTACTCCCCTTTATTTCAAAAAATTCAGTTACTTCAAAATCGTAACCTTGAACATTGACTGTATCGCCAATACCCATTGCTACGTCACGCTCAATACTCAAGCTACTAGTAAAGGCTATGCCAATGACAGCAACCAATACGCCAATATGAGCAGTCTGTTGACCCCAATAGCTCAGACGCAGCTGACGCAGACCTTTAAAGAAATTAGGGGCGTTCTTGGTTTTGTCTCTAAAGTCAACGATCATCCATAGCAGTACCCAAAAGCTCACCGCTAAAGTCACGCCAATATTGAACATAGCAGATGGACTGGTAAAGTAGGCGATAATAGCAGCCAATACGATACTACTAGCGGCAATGGCGATACCCACCCCTAGTAACGGACGCTTATCTTGTTTCCAGCGAATATTAGAGCCCATACCCATAGCGATTAACAACAGCCATGTCAAAGGCACAAACAGCGCATTGAAGTATGGAGGCCCTACAGATACCTGACCGAGACTAAAGGCATCAGCGATAATAGGATAAAGTGTACCGAGCAATACCACGAGCGTTGCAATCAAGATAATAGCGTTATTAATGACTAAGAAAGACTCGCGCGAAACCAGCTGATACTGACTCTCAACCGTCAAACGCCAACCGCGAACGGCAAACATTAATAGACCACTACCGATGATAATGCCAAGAATAGCTAAGATGACCAAACCACGCGTCGGATCAGCGGCAAACGAATGCACTGAGGTAAGGACTCCAGAGCGTACCAGGAACGTGCCAAGCAAGCTTAAGGCAAAAGCGAAAATAGCCAGCATGATGGTCCATGCTTTAAACACCCCGCGCTTTTCAGTGACTGCTAATGAATGCAGCAATGCTAAGCCGACAAGCCAAGGCATAAACGAGGCGTTCTCTACCGGATCCCAAAACCACCAACCGCCCCAGCCAAGCTCGTAGTAGGCCCACCACGAGCCCAGTGCAATACCAATGGTCAAAAATCCCCAAGCCGCGAGCGCCCATGGACGTGACCAGCGTGTCCAAGCAGCATCTAAACGCCCTTCCCACAATGCCGCCATACAAAATGCAAAAGGCACTACCATACCCACATAGCCCATATATAACATGGGCGGATGAATAATCAGACCGAAATCTTGTAGGACAGGATTTAAATCAGCGCCATCGACCGCTAGATTGGGTAAGGTACGCTCAAACGGTGACGAGGTAAATATCAGCATTGTTAGCATCATTAACTGTACACCGGCCAAAATAACTAATACCCGCGCACGCATTGATAACGGCAAGCCGCGACTAAAGTATGATACCAGTGCACACCATGTGGCCATGATGGTCATCCATAGCAGCAAAGAGCCCTCGTGTCCGCCCCATGTCGCCGATAATTTATAGTACCAAGGCAACAGCGTATTGGAATGCTGCGCGACGTAACTGAGGCTAAAATCATTATAATAAAAACCTGCTATCAAAGCGCCAAATGACGTTATCATGGCGGCAAACTGTGCCCAAGCTAAGCTAGGGGCTAGTCGTTGCCAAGCAACTTGGTTACGAATAACACCAATAGTTGGCAGAATTACCTGCAATAACGCCAATACAAAAGCGGTAAGCAAGGCAAAATAGCCCAATTCTGTAATCAACATACGGTCTAACCTTATTTACTCTAATGCGGTTGCAGTTTACTGTAGCGGTGGAATTTTTATTATTAGAACCCACCCCCGAAATCTGCTGCTATCTCTAGTTTTTAATTGATTTCGAAGGGTTTTATTTAACTACTTTAGGCGGAGTTACCAGTGGAGGCGCGCCTTTAAAGCGCAGTAAACGTAACGCATTGAGAGTAACGAGCACTGTTGCTCCAGCATCAGCTAGAACCGCAATCCATAGTCCAGTAATGCCGAATACGGTCGTGATCAGAAAGACGCCTTTGAGACCTAAAGCGAAAATGACGTTCTGATGAATGTTGCGCATGGTGGCACGCGAAAGTGCAATCAGATGGGCCATGTCTGTAACACGACTTTTTAATAATGCGATATCGGCCGTCTCAATGGCCACATCGGTACCACCACCCATCGCGATGCCAACATCAGCGGTTGCTAGTGCTGGCGCATCGTTAATACCATCACCCACCATCGCTATTTTGCTGTTATTCTTCATCTCGTTAAGCAAGCGCAGTTTGTCCTCAGGCAACAGCTCAGCTTCCCATTCCACGTCTAAATTACTGGCAAGTGCTTGAGCGGTTAAGCGGTTGTCGCCTGTTAGCATGACGGAGCGCACACCCATCGCTTTAAGTTGAGCCACACCTTCATGAGCGTCGTCTCGTAACTCGTCTCTTAGTGCGACCAATCCAAGCACTTCTCGACTTTGCTCATCGAAAAGAACTGAGACGGTCTTGCCCTCATTTTGCAGCGCCTCGATTTGTGCCTGTTGCTCGGCTGAAATTGATGCCTCATCTGCGGCATAAACAGGCGAACCGATAGCTAGCGCGCGCCCAGCGATAGTTGCGTGTACCGCTTTACCCGCAGTAGCAGAAGCTTTAGAAGCCACAGGTATGACAACTTTGGCGGCTTTGGCATGACTGACAATAGCTTCAGCAAGCGGGTGACTAGAACCTGTCTCCACACTGGCAAAGAGCGCCAATACCTTATCTTTACCTTGAGAACCCTGATCCTGAGAATCCTGACCTTGAACACTTGAATACTCTTGTGTAATGTCAACAACATCGGTCACGCGTGGTTTACCTTCAGTTAAAGTGCCTGTCTTGTCAAAAGCGACTGTCTTCACTTGGCCGATGGTTTCTAAAGCACTACCGCCCTTGATCAGCAAGCCGCGGCGCGCACCGACCGCTAGACCAGAGGCGATAGCAGCTGGTGTTGAGAGCACAAGAGCACAAGGACAAGCGATCAATAATAAGGCTAGACCTCGATATAACCAAGTTGACCAATCTCCGCCCATGGTTAACGGTGGGACGATGATAATTAGGGCGGCAATAGCCATCACAGCCGGTGTATAGTAACGACTGAATTTCTCAATAAAACGGGCAGTGGGTGCTTTGGAAGCTTGCGCTTGCTCTACCAAATCAATAATGCGCGAAATAGTGTTATCGGCGGCTGTCTTTTCTACGCGCACTTGGAGCACACCATCGATGTTAATTGACCCTGCAAATACATTGTCACCCATCGTCTTGGCAACAGGAACAGACTCTCCCGTCACGGGCGAATCATCAAGGCTGGACGCACCTTGAACAATGGAACCATCAGCAGATACCCTATCTCCAGGACGCACCAGCACAAGGTCATTCACTTGTAGTGAAGTCGCTGGAACGTTACGCTGCCCACCTTGAGCATCAAGTAAAATCGCACTTTTCGGAACCAGCGATGATAAGGCTCTGATGCCAGCGCGAGCGCGATCAGCAGCGATACTCTCAAACAGTTCACCGATTGAGAACAAAAAGACAACCGCTGCGGCCTCTTCAGCTTCACCAATGATAAGTGCGCCAAGCACGGCGACGGACATCAGCGTTTCAATTGAAAAGAATGAACCTGTTTTAGCCAGTGCTAAGGCTTTGCGTGCAAATGGAAAAACGCCTACAATCACAGCGATGGCAAACACCCATATCCCATAAGCGGGGAACAGTAGTGACAGTGCATAAGCGCTGCCCATCAAAATACCGAGACCAACAACCTGTTTGCCTTTTTGAGTTTGCCACCACCGCTTATCCTGCGGAGCCATCTGATTGTCGCTGTCAATATCAATAGCCGATACAGTTTGTTGACCAGTATTGGCAGATATACCGAACCCTAGGCTTTTGATGGTTTTTTCAATATCACTAGCCTGAGTCGGCGCATCAGGGGCCAAGCTTAGCTCTAGCGTTTCTGTAGCAAAATTTAGCTCAACATCAGAAACCCCAGGCATACGTTTCAAAGCCGTTTCAATCTTGCCGATGCAACTGGCACAGTCCATACCTTCAATATGATATTTCATAATAATTTACCCTTTGAATAATGGTATTATGAACCCTCTAGTGGCTTTAGAGTCAAGGTTGTCTATCTTCAGTTTTGAAAATTTAATTTCTCTAGCGCCAGTCTTTATAGCCACTTTAATTATTTAAATCATAGAGGTTATTATGACAATCAAAATTGGTGAGCTCGCTAAACGCACAGGTGCCACAGTGGAAACCATTCGCTATTACGAAAAGGAGCACTTATTACCTGAGCCTTCTCGCAGCGCAGGGAATTATCGTTTATATAATGAAGAGCACATTGAGCGTCTACAATTTATCCTACACTGCCGTACGCTTGACATGGCTCTAGACGAAGTACGAATCTTACTTGAGTTTTGGGAGGAACCTGATAAAGACTGTGGTGATGTGAGCTCCTTACTAGATAAGCAAATTTATGCTGTAGAAATACGAATGGAAGAACTGATGCACTTAAAGCAGCACTTGACTGTTTTGCGCCAGAAATGTGCAAGTAGTGCACCAGCGGTATCATGTGGGATATTAAAGGCTCTTGCCGATAATTCTTGTCATGAGTAATGATATTAGTAGTGTTCATTTCTGACTGATCAAATCATGAAAGGTTAAATACACCCTGATGTTAAGCACAAAAAAACCCAGCAATGATATTAAGATCACTACTGGGGTTGGAGGAAATAATAACTATGTTGTGCTGACTTATCAGGTCTTATTTATCATTCATAGCAAGGTAGATATTCCGATCTGATGCGGATGCGTCATCCACGTATTTTGAATCACGCCATGTGGTATAAGCATAGACACCACTGTATGGGCTGATGCTGTTCTGACGGAAATCAGAAATCCAGTTTTCGCCATCAAAGATTTGGATATGGCCATGTGGACGCTTTGATGAGCGATCATAGACAATAACATCACCTACTTGGGTTGGCATATCATTACTGATTTTGCTAAAACCTGCTTTATCAAGCGTGCCACGAGTGGCGTACTGATAGGCTGAAGGATTGGGGGTGAACTCATAACCTGCTGATTGTAGTGCTTTACGTACGTAACGGGCACAGTATCCAGAGCTACCAGATAGAGCCACTCGTGAAGCACGAGCAGCAGCGATAGCGGGGGCTGAATTGCTATCAGGAACTGTATTGACTTGCTGCTGTTGTTTTTCAGCGTATAAGCGGCTGTTTAATGATGAAAGCCGACTCTCTTTTTGCTTAGCCTGCGCACTTAGGTTGCTAATAGCTTGACTGATTTCGTCATTACTAGAAACATAAGCACCACTGCTAGTGCTATAGATGTTTTTTGATGAACCGTAGTTTGATGCCACAGAAGTATTGGTGATGGTATTATTTGTTTGAGAGATTGTGATAGCAGCACCACTCGTTTGTGCTATGCCCATACCCAGTACTGACAAAATCAATAAAGCCTGTTTCATAAATCTAATACCTACGGTTAATTCAAAATGGTCTGTTATCAACAACAGCGCAGTCAATTAAATTTCAACAACTCAAGTATATATACGTCATAGTGACTGATACTTCTGCTGCATATTATTCATATAAAAAATGATTATTGGCGATCACAGCATCATTGAAGTCTTACGAAGCTGTTGCAAATCAAGCTGCTGGCCAAAACACAAAGCCGACTTTAGCATAGGCTGTTTAGCCTGTCATCACCCTTAAAAACCCCAAAAATACTTTTTTGATGTTGAAAAAATTGCTAATATTCCACATTTTACAATGTAAGTTTGTGTAACATATACAGAATATAGCTGACTAAATTGACAACAATTTCTACTGTTTTATAAGCAAAAAAACGTCTGAGGGTTAAATCTAAATTACAGATTTAACCCTCAGACGTTTTTTTATTGATGAAGTAATTACCCTATATAGGGTCTAACTAATTATTAAGATAATATAATAATTTATAATATTAATATAGATGTTAATTCCCTACTGGCTTATGTAATATTACGTAATTGTTTCGATACATCCTGTATATTCTTGTATTAACCCTTAATTATTTATCTATTTTAAGGGTTAATAACCGATAAATCCGCTTACATTGTCATCAAAAGTTACAAATTCAAAGTTGTTTTTGCTTTTAAAGTCGCAATAGCTAATGATTTTTTTGATGAAGAATCATTTTATAAGCAATAGAACAGTCTTATACCTGCCTCATTTACTTTTAACGCTAACACTATAATCAAAGTATTCTTAACTGCTAACACACTATAATTGCTGCTCTACCGATTCAATATCAGCATAAACTTGGGTCGTCCCGTCTTTATTGAGCTGCATAACCTGATAGGGCATGAATTTATTTTGATACTCCATACCTGGGCTACCAACAGGCATGCCAGGTACGGCAAGACCCATAGCTTGTACTGGCGGATTTTCTAAAAACTGCGCCATATACTTAGCAGGTACATGACCTTCAAAGACGTAATCATCAGTAGTGACTACAGTATGGCAAGAACGCATCTCAGTTGGAACGCTGTAGCGCTCTTTAAATACGGCTAAGTCCGCAACATCTTGCGCGGTTGCACTTAGACCATTATCTTCTGCATGACTTATCCATTCTTTACAGCAGCCGCAATTGGCATCTTTATAGACCGTAGCTGAGACGTTTTTTAGTAGGTCTGGTTTACTTACTGACCTTGTCATCATGTGAGCACTTTTAGCGTTTGGTTCATCTTCCTTTAAAGTGATAGCTGTTGCATTTTCGGTTGTTACTGATGTTGTGTTTGCATCAGATACGCCACTACTCGGTTGGCTACAAGCAAATAGTGATGAGGCGGCAAGTAACACCAGCGTACCACGCAACCCCTTAGACAGATGACGATTGAATATAAGACTGGATTTTATTTTTAAGGGGGTCATAGTGCTCTCTCATGTACTGTAGATATTGTGAGCTATAGAAGGTCAAGTAACACTTCATATCGTTTGGTAATGTAGCATAATAACCCATCAAACGGGGTACGTAAATTTATACATTGAGCAGTGCGGACTGGTATCATAAGCAGTTTTTATTTTGAAATGCTGCCTGTAGTATTAACGGGTCTATCTGAGTTTTGGATTTTGATTAAAAATTCAAGGCTCATAATTTTGGATAATTTGCGATGCACCTGTCTACTATTAGTCTACAAAAGCGTTTGAGTACTCACTTAAATCAATTACCGCTATGGCTTACGCTAGTAGCAGCATGGCTTGCAGGGGCTATTTTTTTATTTGCATTATCGCCTTATGGGTTCTGGCCGCTAGCAATAGTGTCACCAGCGATTTTATATGCGCTGTTGGTGCCAAATATGAGTGGTCGTCGCGCTTTTATTATCGGTGAAGCTTACGGTATGGGGCTATGGTGCGTCGGCGGCTTTTGGCTCTATACAGCTATCCATGATTATAGCGATACTCCAACGTGGCTCGCATTGATTATGATTGGATTGATGGGTCTCGGTATGGGACTGTTTCATGGATTTTTAGCACTAGCCTTTAACCGTATGGTAGGCAAACAACCCTTTTCATTTGCTGCTCTTTGGGTGCTACAAGAATGGTTAAAAACTTGGTTATTCACAGGCTTTCCGTGGCTGTTTGTTGGTTATGCGTTTACTGAAGAGTATTGGTTATCGTCCTTAGCACCCGTTGCTGGTGTTTTTGCCGTCTCTTTTGTTGCCATACTATTGGCTGCAAGTTTAGTAGAGCTACTGCTTCGGCGCAGTAGTTATGCCGTCGTTTCTGTACTGTTATTGGCCATTAGCACATCATTATGGCTGGTCAATCCGCAATGGACAAAACCTAAGGGCACACCTGATCTGTCAGTGTCATTGATTCAAGGTAATATTTCACAAGATATAAAGTGGCTGACTCAATATCAAGTAGAAACGCTAAAGATTTATGCGAAGTTAACGCGCACTGAGTGGGGACGTGATGTTGTGGTGTGGCCTGAATCATCTATTCCGATGTTTCAGGATGAGGCTGCGGGCTTTATTAGTGAAATGATAGAAATGGCTAATGCGACCAATACGACATGGATAACTGGTATCCCTTATAAGGATAAAGCGGCATTCAATGCCAGTACGGATAAGTATCCCCCATTTTACAATAGCGTGATTGCTCGAGGTGTAGAAGCGGAAGGCCTATACAAGAAGCAGCGTCTGGTGCCTTTTGGAGAGTATATTCCATTTGAAGGCGTGCTCGATATTTTCCCAAGTTTGGCCGGTAGTCAGGATATTAAGAGCTATAGTCGCGGTAGTGATCAGCAGTCACCGCTACAGGTGCGTGGACACAATATAGGGACGGCTATCTGTTATGAGGTAGCTTATCCAGATACCACGCGTAAAAATGCCATCGATACTGACTTTTTGTTGACGGTCTCTAACGATGCCTGGTTTGGCACTTCAGCAGGACCATTGCAACATTTGCAAATGGTACAAATGCGCGCGCTTGAGAACGGGCGCTGGTTTATTCGAGCGACCAATACTGGTGTTACCGCTATCATTAACCATAAAGGTCGTATTGTAGAACGCGCACCGCAGTTTGAGCGTACTGTACTACGTGGTGAGATACAGGCACGGGTTGGTAACACTCCCTTTATGCTTATGGGAAATTATCCTATCTTGATAATAATAACTCTGTTATTACTACTAAGCTATTTTGGCAAAGGTCTAACCACACTTAGAGGACGAGGGTAATAGTAAACTTAATTATAATAATTTAATCAGCGTAAGTTTTTTATTTTTTCTAGGTAACGTCCTAACGCACGTAAATATAAAAGTTTTAAACTATTGATCACATAAGAACTGATTGAAAAAATTATGTCGACATAAAGCACGCGCCTCATACTTAAAAAGAGATAGCTATATACGGTCTATCATCTTTTAGTTGATACTTTCATTTAATGCACGCGATTTTTGATTGTCATCTGCCTTAATACCAAATTCAATAGTTGCATGTTGTATATTCTGATGCGCCAAATCTTCCTTAATATTTTCTTTCATAATAAGAGTCTCTTCTAATGTCACATCGCTCTTCGGTACGATATGAACTGTCAGAGCATTCTCAGTGGTACTCAAGGCCCAGATGTGCAGATGATGAAAGTTTTGAATAAATTTATAGCTCTCTAAGATAGCAGTGATTTTACTGAGATCAACATTTTGAGGTACTCCGTCAATAGCAAGCTTGATACTCTCTTTTAGTAGACCCCAAGTCGATAACAGTATCACGACTGAAATAATCAAGCTAACTAGAGGATCAACGATATTCCAACTTGTATAGTAAATAATAATGCCCGAGATAACGACACCTACAGAGACCAATGCATCTACCATTAGATGCAAGAAAGCACCTTTAACATTAATATCGTCTTTTTGACCTTTGTAGAATGCAAAAGCAGAAACAGTATTTATAAATACACCTATTAGAGCTGTAATAATAATAACTTTTCCTGCAACTTCCGGTATGGTATCAAATCGACCCAAGGCCTCATACGCAATACCTATAACGATTGTAACTAACAATATGGCGTTAATAAGAGAAGCCATTATAGAAGCTTTTTTGTAGCCATAGGTATAAAGCGTAGTAGATGCTTTCTGTGCTAATTTCATTCCAATTAACGAGATTATTAAACTGGCAACATCACTTAAGTTGTGGCTAGCGTCTGCGATTAAAGCTAATGAATTAGTTGAGTAGCCCACTATGAACTCGATGAGCGTAAATGCAGAATTTAGACCAATTCCAATATAGAAAGCCTTATTCATATTTTTAGGGTTTGGAGCTTGGTGACTGTGGTTATCTGAATTACTCATAATTTACCCTTGTTTAGGTTGCTGCATTTTATTAAAGGTAGAAAATAATTTTATTGCATATCTTCTATATTGCACAGTCAATATTGCTCTAATACCGTAGACACACTTATTGTTATCAATAAACTGAGCCACAACTGGATTGTATGTCCTATCTCTCCTTGGGCGAAAAAAGCGGCTTTTACTGTAATCTAACTGGCTTACGTAAGCTTCTTATTTTCACGTTCAAGCTCTTTAGTATGTGTAGCTTAGTCTTGAATGTTGGTTAGTATGGTTTCATTAGTGCGCTTTTTATGACATGACCACAATGTTCCAAAAGTAGATTCTATTTTCAGTACTATAACTTGAATGGTTGACCACATAGAGGTGTAATCGTTTAATGCTTCAATCAGCATGCGAACGGCGCGTTTTTTAATCTCAGGAGTGTAGGTTTGTCTTTTCATTGTCGTATTCTCTCAGAAAGTTGAGTCTCCGACAATCTCGGGGCGGTTCAGAATAATGATGGGGCTAGAAGCCCCTTATATTTTGTGTAACTTAAATCGTTATTGAGTACGCTTTGATTAAGGGCAATATACCTTAGCACTGCTAACCGTTTTTGGTTCTATTATATGGTACTGATATAGGAAACAGTGCTTGTTTTGCCATGGGCATTTTTTTTGCAGCTTGCTTCTACGTCTGGCTTAAGAAAACAAGCATCTGATGATACTAGAAAGGTACACAGCGTTCGATGATATATATAGTTTTTTGAGTTTTTTATACATATCCTTTTTTTAGGTATAAAAAATCCGATTTTTTATATCTATCGTTCAACCAACTTTTCATCAATCATTTCAGTCAACAGCTCAGTAACCGTTTTTCGGCTTTCAAGCGCGTACCGTTTGAGCGCAATGTGTTTATCTTCATCTAGATTAAAATTCACGCGTACCGTCTTTTTGGGACTGTCCGTCACATCCGATAGAGCTAACTGATCCTTAACGTTCTTACTAGGGCGACCTGCTGATAAACTCATGACCTACTCCTCACCAAAAAATGTTTGAATCTCACTGACTAATGCAGTTATCTCTTGTATCGCATTGCTGTTAGGCGATTCGGTATCAAATACTGTTTTACCAAGGGCAGCACTGTTAGGATAAGCAACACGCTGTATAACTCTAGTTTCTAACACTGGAAGATTGTAATCCAGTAGTGCTGTCGCGACTTCCTTACCTATATTGGTGTTTTGAATAGCACGTGATACGACAAACGCCGCCTTTAGTTGACCATCCATCATCTCTATACGCTGCTGCACCAGATCAACCAAATCGCTGGTCGCCCAGATATCATAGGGGCTCGGCTGCACCGGAATCAATATAAAATCTGCGGCTTTAATAGCTGAAATGGCCAAACTAGTAGCTTGCGGCGATCCATCGATCACCACGTAATCTTTATCAGAAACGCTTTTTAAATCTTTATCAAGTGTTGGTC
This sequence comes from Psychrobacter sp. JCM 18902, assembly GCF_904846615.1. Taxonomy (NCBI): domain Bacteria; kingdom Pseudomonadati; phylum Pseudomonadota; class Gammaproteobacteria; order Moraxellales; family Moraxellaceae; genus Psychrobacter; species Psychrobacter sp. JCM 18902. The sequence goes on along the minus strand of NZ_CAJHBK010000002.1, from coordinate 16,237 downwards.
TATCAAGCCCGATCACTGGTACCGGATTGTCTTCATCAACCGCTCTCCAGTCACGCGCACTGCCCTGCTGGTCGCTATCCACCAACAAAACACTATGACCTTTTAGTTGTAAGCCACGAGCCAAATGCGTTGCGATGGTAGTCTTACCGCTACCACCCTTTTGATTTAATACCGCGATTACCTTCATAAATACAGATCCCTGTAGTATGTATTGAGTATATAAGTATATAAGTATATAAGTATATAAGTATATAAGTATATAAGTATATAAGTATATAAGTATATAAGTATATAAGTATATAAGTATATAAGTATATAAGTATATAAGTATATAAGTATATAAGTATATAAGTATATAAGTATATAAGTATATAAGTATATAAGTATATAAGTATATAAGTATATAAGTATAACTAAAAATGTACGTCACATCACTATTAATAGCAATACTTCATAGTAAAAATAGCATCGCCTTTTCTAACTAGCGTATATCCATCATGATAGACGTCCTGTATCAAAGACAGCATAATAAACTGCCTATTACTAGGCAAATTGCGCTATTGGATACCAATTTGAGCTACTAAAAGGAATACTTTAGCCGCTCATATTCGTTATAATCCGTTCACCAATCAAAAACTACTAATCGTTAATGAGGAAACCACTATGGTGAAGTGTCACTTATCGACCATCATGGGCGAAAGACGCCTTAAAATTGCCGATGTCGCAAGAGATACTGGTATCAATCGTGGCACCATTACTCGCATGTATCATGAAGAAGCCACCCGAGTTGATCTAGATATCATCGAGTCTTTATGCACGTATCTTAGAATCAATGTTGGTGATTTATATGAAATCATAAATGAGGACAGCAGTGAATCACCTGAGTGAACACCTTCGCTCATAAGACATTATCACCTTTAAAAGTATAAAAAGACCTATAGAAGGTCATTTTCTCTTGCAATAGATTAAAATATAGGTATAATTTGACCTGTAGTAAGTCATTTTATCCATTATTTATACACAATAATCTACAGGAGAATACCAATGAATAACAATCTATCTCGGCTCAACAGCTGCGCTTGGTTTAGTGAACAGACTAAAGCTTTAGCCTCTCAGCTGTTATTCAGCTTACAAGTACAGCAAGGCGTACAACTGGCATCATTACTTGGTGTTGACGCTATTCTTTATAATGATGAAGCGATTTATGTCTGGGTGCAACGACAGATAGATGACGGTCTTATGATTGATGATTATGCGTTAAGTACCCTTGAAACTGCTTTTATAGAGTTGGTCACAGCTCATACTGACCAAGCAGCCTAGTCACTTTAGCTTATATTTACAGACTTCTTGTTTAACAAGAAACAATAACCCTTAAAGCCAGATAAAGTGTCATTATCTGGCTTTTTAATATAGACAAAGATAACGACAATCAAACAAGCCTTTTTTCAGTCTTATATGTTTCAGAAGACGCACTTTTGGGCAATATAGCTCGCTATTACCATACGTCTTTACTCAGTCGGCTTTGCACGCGGCACCCCAGCTATTTTATAATAAACAAAGCCTCTCTCATCTCTCAAAACACTCTTACTGTCTGCTCTAACGCACCAGCTGATTGCATCAGGCTGCTCTTTATTAACATCACAAGCCAAAATAAACTGCGCACTTTGAGCATTATTAAAGGCCTGTTTCCAACCCGTTTCAAGCTCATCGATGCCGCGCTGTAGCTCTGCTTGCTGCTGTCTCATTTCTGCAATCTCATCAAAGCTTGGCACATACCAAAAGATCAGGGCCACAAGGCTTATTATCACAGCTGCCATACAGGCGGCGGCCACTGCTGCTATCCTTTTAATACTCATGGACTCAATAGACTTGTAAATCTTATCCAAGTCTTTTTCAGCCTCCTCTTTTACTTCTCCAATCCGCTTTTTTGTAGCGGTCTCAAGCGCCTCAATATCGGTAATAATCTGCTTATGACCAGCTTGGTACTGATTGGTAAAGAGTGCAAGACTGTCCGCACTAGCGCCAAGCTTATCAGCCACCGCTTGCATGGTAATCACTTGCGCCTCTATGCTGGCGTTTTTAGCAGTGACGACCGCCTGTACAGCCGTATCAATCTGCTGTTTCATATCGGTGATGATACCCGCTATTTTGTCATCATAACGACGCGGCATTTCAGTGTCAGTAAAGGTGGTCACTGCCGCTTGAAGCTGCTTTAATACAAGTTCTTGATACTGACTCAATGCCTTCGAGGCACTGCTTGCGCTACCATCCAGCTTTTGAGTAACTGAAGTCATCTCATCTATCTTGGTATCGATACGGCTAAGAGAGTGATCAAGGCGCGTTGCCACTACATCGTCAGCTTGTCCAATCAGTGCTCGCAGAGCTTCGATCACAGGTTTGAGTCTGGTCACGAGATTAATAAGCTCGTCGTGAATGTCCTGCTCATTGCTATTGTCTTTATTCATGGGATGCTCATTATCATAATGCCGCCTAAAATGGACGTGGTGATGGGTAGCGGCGTGTTTGTGCTTGTTCATGCGCTTGGATAGCGCTCTTCGTTTTTTGCAAATGATCTGTCACGGTTTGCGTGAGCGTTGCCGCATCTATGGTGATAGCAGGAACGTGCTCAAAGCGCTCATTGATCTGGGTTAATACCTCGACCTTATCTTGATTGTCAGGCAAGCGCTCAAGCTGTTGCCACAGCGATGTTGCTGCCTTCTGCACCTGCGTTGCAATTTTTTTGGCATCGGTGTCTCGTAAACTCTTTTGTAGTGTCGTAAAGCTGTCAGCGCGTTTTAGAGTGGTGAATATAAATGCTTGTGCGGCAACCGCCTCAGCCGCGTTGATCACTTCGATCGGTGCATCAACGGCCTTAAAATCAAGGGTATCAACGCGGTCACGCACCCGTACCACTAAATTGTCAAATCGATCTCGATATGCTTTGGTCTCATTGATTCGCTGACGCTTAAGAGATGCCTGCTGCCGTCTCTGTTGTAAAGCTACTCGCCGCCTGATTAAAGCCTCCTCTCGTGCGCGCTCAGCCTCTTCCTTAAGCTTTGCTTGCTCATGTGCTTTATTGAGCTGGTGGTGAAGCACCATCGTACGGTTGCGCCAGTCATCAAGCCGATCTGCGTTCAATTGAGTGGTCTTGGTACGGGTAATCTCATCGTATAGGTCATCATCTTGCACAATCACAGCTTCACTTTGATCCAGTAAGGCGATACGCTGCTCATAAAACGGCGACAGGCGCTGATAGGTTTTTTGACTGGTATTAATTTGCTGCTTTAACTGTTTGATGTCTTCATTATTTGTGGTCTTAAACGCTTTAACATCAGCGGTCAATGCCGTTAAACGAGTGTAAGCATCCGCGTCTACCTCTACTGCTTTTAACGTACTGAGCGCCTCACGCTCTTTTTCAAGGTATTTAAGGCGCTCAACATCCAGATCTGCAAATGCGGCAAACTTATGATAAGTGTCCATGTTATTGGTGACGTCTATCTCTTGTAGATCCGCAAACGCTTGATCCCACTGTAAGGATAAGTCGGATTTTTCAATATCAATCTCATCAAGTGCTTTAAAGCCAGTCGCCAGTTTATTCAGCTTTGCGGCAAATGGTTTTAGGGTGGCCTTTAACCCTTTGTAGTCAGCAACGACTTCATTATTAAGCGGGATCAGCTTTTTTAGCACCGCTTTATTGTTCAGCACTATTTTATCAATCTGTGACAGTTGCTTCTCAAGACTTGTAACGGCGCGGCCCGTTTGTAAGGTGTCGTCTTGTCTAAACTGCTCAACCAACGCTAAAGCCTCATTTAGAGCCTCGCTTTTCTCTTTTGTGTTTATTTGCTTGGTAAGCTCAATCATTTTTTGGCGGGACGTGCTGTAATCCTGTCCCACCTCTTCGGTGAACCTCGGTGTGCTTTTAATATTTTTGTCAATAGTGATGGTCTGTTTAGACTGGTGTGCTAACTCTTCATGCAGCCTATCAATGGTTGAGAATAAGGCGCTGCGTACCATCTTTTTTTGCTGCTCAAAATCGTCTGAGATCACTAAAAGCTCATCAAGTACGTCATCATTGGCCGCATCACTATGAGTCTGACTGTCCTTTTTAAGGGTAGCGGGTGTCAGTTCAGCGGCGGGATCCACCAAGCGAATGTTACTAAGCTCAAGTCGCGCAAAGGGTTTACGCTTTTTATAATGCACTGTAACGCCATTAACCTCTTGTGCGTTGCTCTCAAGATCAATGCGACCCTTGTCGTCATACTCAATTACCAGACCATTTTTTTCGATGTAGGCATTGATCTCATCAATTGTCTCGTTGTATTCATGAATCACTGAGCGCTTACCTTTTAAGACATCCTTATACAATGACTTGCCCAGTTTCATTTTTGGTAAACGATTAATGCCCTGCTCACGGTACGATTTCTCATTGATCGCTTTATTCTCAGGCAATAGCTCGTTAGCCATATCCGCCCAAAGGGTGCGTTGATATTTAAGCTCATCACCGCGCCCATTTAGTCCTTTGGATAGCCGCTCACCGGTTGACCACTGTGTCCAATTCTTACGCTTCGATAAGACATAACCTTTATCCGCATCCGCTAATACTTCACGGCTTGAGAGTAAAATATGGGCATGAAAGTTACTACTGGTCAGCTCAACCACTTCACCTTTCCCCACATGTTTCTCATGACTGTGGGGTCGATGGATGGCCACATCGACAAGCACATTATAGCGATCAGATAAGGTTTTAAAAACTCACGGTGCTTTTTTAAACGGTATACCTTCATCATGGGCGTTCAAAAATATAGCTTGTAGTTCATGATTGTCATCATCGTCTAATGCTAATAACTATTCCCCAACACCTGATGTGCCTCAAGTGATTGATTTCTTTTTTAATAGCCTGACTACTGCGCCCACGAAACAATGTGGTCTTGTGTATTTTACTACCTTGCATCCCTATGTGTACACTGCTAGGATCAACTCTATCATAGTTGACTAGAAAAGGATGAGATAATGTCAGTAATATCAGACGATCTATTCGCAGATAAGATAAAGCAGTTACAGGCTATTAAAAAGAAATCAATCAGGACAGACTTGAGGCACATCAGGTGTTGGGGGAATGGTTAGCCAACGCATTAGACGATGATGACAATCATGAACTACAAGCTATATTTTTAGACGCCCATGATAATGAAAGGTACGTTCGTTTAAAAAAGCACCGTGAGTTTTTAAAATCAATCGCTCATAAGATGCAAAGTGAGGCTAAGGAAACACCAAGCAGCTTTACACCACCTAAAAGCAGTCAGGACAGTGACCACGGTTCATTGCTTGATGCTTACTCATCAGCACAGTAGCTGCTAGAAATCGCCTAATTGAAGGTACAGCTGGATCGTCTACTAATTAGCGAAAGGTTAGGAGACGGTTATCGGCTGTTTTAAGCGTTTTAGAATAGCTTTAGCTACCATCGTATCGGACAGAGCGTAAAACGTATATAAGAGTGGTTTCTAGGCTTTTTAGCAACGGTTTGATAAGTGTTTACAGATGTGTCGATAATGGCTACTGAAAATGAAGACAAACTATCTACAAAAAATGAGACTGATATTGAGAATGTGAAAACAGGGTTGTCCAGAATGACAGACGAAGATATTCAAAATATCTTTGACCATGCTTTTGAAGATCTTCAAAGATCTAAGCTTGATCCGAACCATGCGAACGTGGAATAACATTAAGTAAATGGACAATTGCATTCTGAGCTACTGATCAGTTTTACAAGTGATTGGTCGATCAAATTATCATCTTAAATCCGTCGGTTTTTTGGTTTTTTCCTTATTATTTAAAATAAAAATATATTTTTTACTTTTAAAAACTTTTAAAGACTTTTAGACAGTCTGTAAGCTTTGCTATTAAAGGGTTACGCACTCTATTATGCTACTTTTATCCCGCATTATGCTACTTTTATCCCGCATTATGCTACTTTTATCCCGTTTAAATGCTACTTTTATCCCGCATTATGCTAGTATCTTAAAGTAACTAGCATAATGAGGTTGTCATAATGAATGATGTCGAGCTATACGAAAAAAAATATCCTGAAAAATGGATTGTTATGCAGAATAAAATTACTCAAGCTTTTAGAGAGATGTCTATTGATGAGAAGCGCATCATTATTCTAGCGAGCCCATTGGTTAGGGTTAATAATGCTACTGAAAAACACCGATAGAGGTTGCGTCTTCTGAATTTGCTAAGCTTAGCGGAATAGATAGAAACTCGGCTTATAAGCAAATGAAATCAGCTAGCAAAAAATTAATGAAGCGTACATTCATTTATGAGGATAAGGATGGTGATGATACAGAGGTTCAATGGCTAATCAGGTCGAAATATGCAGATGGCTATATATCGATGCATTTTACAGATGAGGTAATATACTTACTTCAGGTTTTTGATAAGCTCAACCCTTACACTAAATATTTAAAAGAAGATATCTTAAACCTCAAATTGACTTACTCGTTAGACCTTTACCATCTAGCAAAAAAGTCTGAGGGGAAGGGTGGTTTTTCTATGACTTTAGATCAATATAGGCAAGAACTTGGCACGCCTAAGTCGTATGAGCGCATCAACAATTTGAAAGAGAATGCAGTTGATGGGCCCATAAAAGAAATTAATCAGAAAACCGACATCAAAATCACCTATGAAAACATCAAACGTGGACGCACAGTTACAGGTTTGACATTCACCGTCAAGGCCAAGCCAACTAAGAAAAAAGGACAGGAGGGCCTAAATCAGAATAATGAGGATAGAGATATCCCACCTCTAACCGTTAAGCAAATTGATCGTTTTGCCCCTTTGTTGGCTAACTACTCACCGTTTGGTAGTTACGCACCATCAGGTAAAAGCACTCAAGAAGTTATTAGTTGGTTACACACTCAATTAAGAGATGAGGCTTTTTTAAAGACCCACAAAAAGCACTTACTGGCGATAGGCTATACGTTCCCTAAGCAGAAATCATAGCAAAGAAAAAAAGAGTAATTGAGCTAGCGTAGCCTATACAAATGGCTTATATTATATGTACATAAATAAGCTAAAAGTGATGTTATGACGACAACTAATTATAATATTAGGCTCGATCAAGAGCTAAAAGAAAATGCTTTTTCGGTATTTGAAAGCTATGGATTAACACCGTCTCAAGCGATCAAATTATTTTTGACCCAAGTGGCGCAAACCAATAAAGTGCCACTATCTTTTGAGTATCAGAAAGTAGCAGCTGTCAGTCAAGATGAATTGCCAATCTATAAAGAGCATACTGATTGAGAGAAAAGATGAGTATTAGATTTGAATGGGATGAACAAAAAAACATCACCAATCAGTGCAAACACCGTTTATCATTTGAGGCAGCTACCCGGGTTTTTTAGATCCTTTATGCCTGCGTCAGCAAGACAGGTATGAAAATGGTGAGGAGCGGTGGCAGGCGCTGGGTACAATAGACGGCACAGCAGTCTTATTAGTAGCCCATACGCAGACAGACATAGATGGTGGCGAGGTTATACGCATTATCTCGGCTAGGCGTGCCACAAAGAGTGAGAGGAGGCAATATGAACAAGGTTAGCTATCAAATAGACGATTTACCACCACTAACGGCAAAGCAACAAGCGGACTTAGAATATTTAGCAACGCTTAGTGATGACAATATTGATTTATCAGATATTCCAGAAGTTACGGATTGGTCAAACGCTATCCGTGGCAGTATTAAGCCGCAAGCGTTCTCTGCTGAAGCGAGCGTCATCAACCCAAGTATCATTGCCAAGTTTAAGGATAGAGCCAAGCAAACAGGTGGTGACTATCAAGAAATGATCAATAATGCGCTAGAAGAATACTTAGCGGATCACTAACTATAATTTAATGACCGTGACCTCAAGATCACTTGAGGTTTTTTTATATTTTGTATTGTAGTATATTGTAAATTGTATTATACTACATACATAATATACAACAATTACATATTTATTCATACAAAATTAAGGACGATGATGATGGCCATCACTATTCAGCAAATTCATGCTACTGCCGACCAATTGCAAGAACAAGGAATTAAGCCAACATTAGCTGAGGTGCGTAAGGCTTTGGGCGGTGGTTCATTCACAACCATCAGTGAGGCGATGAAGTCTTGGCGTCAGGATAACCAAGAAGAAGAGCAGCTCAGACAGGTTGAGCTACCAAGTGGTATCACTGAGCGCTTACAAGCGCTTGGTGCGGATATGTGGCAGACGGCCATTGATATCGCTAATGATCGCTTGGTGAAAGAGCGTGAGGCACTAGAGAGTATTAAGGCCAAGGCACAAGCTGAAACAGATGAGGCGCAAGAGGCGGTTAAAACGCTAGAGAGTGAACAAGCCGATTTGTTGGTACAGCTCGATGAAGTCACAGCAACGGCAGAGGCAGCGGCAATCAGTACAGCTCAAATGACTGCTGAGCGTGATACGCTGTTACAGACGCTCAGTGATACTCAGCACGCGCTTGAGCTTGAGCAAGCTAAAACAGATGCAGCCCAAGTGCAACTTGCAGAGCTACACAGCAGCTTTGACCAGCAAGCAAAAGAGCTTAACGTCAACTTATCAAAAGTGGCCACGCTTGAAGCCACTGCTCATAGCGATAAAGCAGAAATTTCACGTCTGCAAATAGAACTGACCGCGACTAAGGATGAGCTAAAGAAAGTCACTACTGAACGCAATGAGATAGCGACTGACACAGCAGAGGTTAAAGGGGAGTTAAAGGCCATAATCGCTGAGCGTAACAAACTATCAGGACTCAACGATCAGTTGACTCAAACACAGGCTAAGCTTGAAGCTGAGCATAGCGTATTGAATAAACAATATAGCGAGCTATCAAGCCGTCATTTATCAAAGCAGGAACAAGTGACTCTGTTACAAGATCAACTTAAGAAAGCACAAGATGCTCTAATACTTATTCAAAACAAAGATAATACTTTGGATGCTGACTAAATAAAAGTATTCGAGGTTTCAGTTTAATTAGGATTTCAAGATAAAGAACAGTTATAAGTTTGGGAGGTAGTTTACCCAAGGCATAGATCTCGTTCTATTCACACTAAGCTTATGAATCAACCATGACAATATCGACTCACTGAATAAGTGACTGCTGTATAATAACTATTCTAAATTTTTCTCTGGACTCTTATAGTATATAGCCGAGTGGGCTATATACTACTTAAATTAGCCTAAGTGAATTTATGCTGATTTTGGAGCCTTGAGCAGATTTCAAGGAACACTCACCCTAAAGCAGTTATGAGTATAATAAAAACACTCACAAACACTTTAGTGCATTCCTTGAATTTGATGTGATTAGTCATGCCGACTTCATCGCCCATCGCGTCATCAAGACCGTATCACTGTATCAAGCTACGGCTGTTATGATTACGGCTGATAGCACCGCCTAGACACGCTCATAACCGCTACTGTGCTGTCATACGCTAGCAAGGGCGTTCGCCCAATATACCGCTACGATATGCACAAGTAACCACTCATTGCGTTGCTCTGATCCTTTGTCTAGTCACCCCTGTAGGGAGCTCACCCTTATGTCAAACGCAGTCGTCACCGAGGCCTGCCACCCATTTGACGGGTAACGGGTACAGAGAGAGCAGCACGAAAATGTAACGAGCGAACAAGCAGTTTTTAAAATGTATAGCAAATAGAGTTGATATGAAAGCAGATTTTGGATAAAATGACCCTAAACGGGCATTTAATGCTGTTCAAATAACGCAGTCTGTGTGCTTATTTGTTCGTTACAGCGTGTTGTCGCACACTGTAACCGTTATCTACATTTAAAACTAAATGCCTCTGGGAGTCAACTCCCAGAGGCATTTTTTTGTCTAGTCCTTTGATAAGATTTTCGTAAAATTTTTAGGCACTGATACAATCAATTGGTTTAAGTAATTCAGATCGCTTTGGCAGTGTCATACTCTCTCAAAAAAAACTATCTGAACCGCCTCAGGTTTTCGGAGACTAAACAGTCTTAGAGAGTACGACGAACTCGGGGTGGTTTACCCATACGCTTTGAGCTAAGCCACATCTTCATGAGCGTCGTTTCGTAATTTGTCTTGTAATGCTAGCAATCCAAAAATTTCTCAGTTTTGCGCCAGAAATGTGCAGGTAGTGCACAAGCGGTATCATGTGGCATCTTAAACGCGCTTGCCGATAATTCTTGTAATGAGTAATGATATCAGTAGTGTCTATTTCTGACTGATCAAATCATGAAAGGTTAAATACACCCTGATGTTAAGCACAAAAAAACCCAGCAATGATAGTAAGATCACTACTGGGTTGGAGAAAAGCAATAAATATGTTGTGCTGACTTCTCAGGTCTTATTTATCATTCATAGCAAGGTAGATATTACGATCTGATGCGGATGCGTCATCCACATATTTTGAATCACGCCATGTCGTATAAGCATAGACACCACTGTATGGGCTGATACTGTTCTGACGGAAGTCAGAAATCCAATCTGTACCATCGAAAATTTGAATATGGCCATGTGGACGCTTTGATGAGCGATCATAGACAATAACATCACCTACTTGGGTTGGCATATCATTGCTGATTTTGCTGAAACCTGCTTTCTCAAGTGTGCCACGAGTAGCGTACTGATAGGCTGAAGGATTTGGAGTGAACTCATAACCAGCTGATTGTAGTGCTTTACGTACGTAACGGGCACAGTATCCAGAGCTGCTAGATAGAGCCACTCGTGAAGCGCGAGCAGCAGCGATAGCGGGTGCTGAATTGCTATCAGGGATAGTATTGACTTGCTGCTGTTGTCTTTCAGCATATAAGCGGCTACTTGATAACGAAAGCTGTTTCTCTTTTTGTTGAGCCTGCGCACTTAAGTTGCTAATTGCTTGACTGATTTCATCATTGCTAGAAACATAAGCACCACTTTTGGTGCTATAAATATTTTTTGACGAACTGTAGTTTGATGCCGCAGAAATATTGGTTATATTATTACTTGTTTGAAAGGTCGTTACAGCAGCAGTACTCGTTTGTGCTATGCCCATACCCAGTACTGACAAAATCAATAAGGCCTGTTTCATAAATCTAATACCTACGGTTAATTCAAAATGGTCTGTTGTCCATAACAGAGCAGTCAATTAAATCTCAACAACTCAAGAATATACACATTGTGGTGACTAATAATTATGCTGCAAACCCTTATTTCATAGGCGGCCGGCATTATCAACGATTTCGCTAAAACCTTATAAATTTATTGGAAGTCAAACTGTTAGCCAAAACACAAATCGGACTTTAGCATAGGCTGTAAAGCATGTCATCACTAATAAAAATCTGATAAAAGCTCTTTTTAAGCTTATAAAATGATAAAAAATACCTATTTTATAATGTAATTTCGTGTAACATTTATAGAATATAGCTGACCAACCTGACAACAATATCTCCTGTTTGATAAGCAGAAAAAAACGTTTGAGGATTAAATCCTTAATTTAGATTTAATCCTCAAACGTTTTTTTAGTGGGTGAAGTAATTATGCTATATAGGGTTTAACCAATTATTAAAATAATATACTAGTTTATAGTGTCAATATGAATTTTAATTCGCTAAGGAACTATGTAATCTTACGTAATTGTTGCGATACATCATGTAGTTCCTTGTATTAATTTCTAAGAAATTGGTTATTTTAAAGACAGATAACATCTAAAATAGGTTACATTGACATAAAAAGTTACATATCCAAATTTATTTTTAGCTTTTGAAGTTCCACTATCTGATGAAAAATTAGGTTTAGGAATAAAAATCCTTGTACTAACATAGGTATTAATTCTGCAAATGGAATGTATCTTGTTAGAACTGCATTTATATTTATTTGTTCATGCACCTCGACACTTATTTCTAATATGCAGACTGCTTACCCCAATCATAAATACCGCGTTTGTAAGCATAAATCAGCATGATTAAGCCGGCGATAATCATCGGCGCGCTTAAGATTTGCCCTTTGGTCATCCAACCTAATAATATGAATCCTTGGTCAGCATCTGGCTGGCGGAAGAATTCAATGATAAAGCGGCTGATGCCATAGCCTAGTAAGAATACAGCGGAGGCGGCCATACGTGGACGTGGTTTTGATGAATACCACCATAAGAATATAAATAGCAGCAGACCTTCGGCAAAGGCTTCATATAGCTGTGATGGATGACGAGGCAATATGTATTGACCATTGACTTCAATCATCAATTCTTGCAATTGTGGATTGCTCTGTAATTGCTCCATATCAAACGCCGCGGCTTGCGGAAAGTAGGTCAGCCAGTTATAGCCACCGTCTGAGACGCGACCCCATAATTCGCCATTGATATAGTTGCCGATACGCCCAAACAGTAAGCCGGTTGGTACACAAGGAACGATAAAATCGAATACTTGAAAGGTAGTCTTTTTATATTTACGGGCAAAGAACCACATACCTAGCATGACGCCGATAAAGCCGCCGTGGAAAGACATACCGCCTTCCCAGACTTTTAATATATAGGCAGGGTTTTGGAGTAATTCACCGAACTGATAAAACAGCACATAGCCAATACGACCGCCTAAGATGACACCAAGCGCGCCATAAAAGACTAAGTCAGAGACCATGTCGGTGGTCCAATTGTCGCGTTTGGTACTGCGATACCAAGCCAAACCGTAAGCGGCAGCAAAGGCTAGCAAATACATTAGCCCATACCAGTTCACTTCCAATGGACCCAAGGAAAGCGCTACGGGATCATACTGAGGATGAATCATCATAAAGGCATCATAATTATTGGTAATAGAATGTATGAAATAGGCTTATATAAGAAATTTTTTGTCCAACAATTGAAAAGTACAACTATCGCAAGTCAGAATCTCATCTTATGGATAGAGAGACCTTCCAAGTAAACTCGCCTTCGATCTAATCTGAGCGGTTCATAGACAGTATGAAGGTATTTACTACCTGGCAATCAACAACTTTACAGCAACCTCAAAAAGACACTCATCTTTGATAGTAATACTAACTTTGCCATTATGAGCATTGGCGATAGCTTGCACAATAGATAAGCCTAAGCCTGTTCCTGAATGCATCGTATTCGTTTTATCATGACGATAGAATCGCTCAAACAGTTTATCGGCTTCAATCTGATTTAATGGTTTGTCTAGACGGTTGGTCATAGTTATTCTTAACCAGAGCTGCTCTGGGGATTGAATATCGTCTTTTGGCGCATTAAGCGAGGTGCTTGAAGTGAGGACAGTAGCGGATATCATAATAGTGCTATTACTAGCCGCATAATAAATCGCATTTGACATCAGGTTGGCAAACAGCCGTTGCAATAAGCCTTTATCACCTAGTACTGTTTTAAAATCACCCGATTTTTCAAAGATTATCTCACGATCCTCAGCAATCATCTCATAATAATCTATAAGCTTTGTGATCAAGCTCTCTATATCGACATGACTGATTTGCGAATCACTCAGCTCTTTTTGAGTTTTTGCCAGTAATAACATATCGTTAATCATGGCGGATAACTGCTTTAACGTATCATGCTGATGATGCAATTGCTCAATGTATTCGTCGCTTTCTCTTGGCTTAGTTAACATGACTTGCGTTTGCGTACTCAGCGTCGCTATTGGCGTACGTAGCTCATGGGCGATATTGTCTGAAAACCGTGATAATGATTCAAAGTTACTTTCAAGCTTGACCATCATAGAATTATAAGACTCCGTTAGTGGACGTAATTCTAACGGCATATCGCCAACCACAATTCTTTCATCTAACCTTTGAAGATTAATGCCTTTCATCTTTTGTACGATAGTAGCTAGGGGAGCAAAACCCCAGTGTACACTTAGTGCTGCTACTGAAACCAATAATAAGGTAATGGCGATAAGTATCAAGCTCAGCTGGCGATTAAACTGGATAAGATATTGATTATGCACATCGATAGGTAGAGCAAAAAATCCCAAACCCTCTTGATGTGTAATGATAATGGCTCGGTAATGCCTATTATTTATCTTGATCATAAACTGCTGATCGCGATAGTCCTGCAATAGTTGTAACAAGCTAAAATCTGCCGGTAGATCATTGATGAAATTACTGGGATCGCTGGATAATAATTTGCCATTTTTATCTGATACTAAGGTTTTTAAATCATAATCCAGCCAAGAAGAATGTAGATGATTGGCATCAATTAGCGCTTGCGACTTTGATACTGTGAATGGTTCTATGTGATCTTCCAAACTAACCATACGTTTGCGCAGGTTAAAAGCTGCATGAGTAAGGATTTCTGAGTCCATTTGCTCAAAGTGTCCACTCACAGAGCGCTGAACCCATGCGTAGATAATAACCTGAGAGATAATAACGAACAATGTCAGTAAAAAAATAGTTCGCCATAACAGTGACCAACGCCGATTCTTAGATTTATGTCTCATTTGATGTCAGACTGTCTTTATTAATACTATCGTCGCCCATGCCACTATCCACGTCGACAGCCAGTGGCTCTAACTTGTAGCCCATTCCGCGTACCGTATGAATCAGCTTTATATCAAATCCATCATCAATTTTTATCCGCAAGCGCCTTATAGCCACGTCAATGACATTCGTATCACTCTCAAAGTTTATATCCCATACTTGCGAGGCGATCACAGTGCGCGGCAGTACCTCACCTTGACGTTCTAAGAAAAGTTGTAATAAAGCAAACTCTTTAGCAGTCAATTTTATATTAGTGTTGCCTCTATGAACGGTGCGTTTGGCAATATCCATTTTCAGATCAGCTATGTGTATGACCGAGCTTTTATAATCAGATTGATTGGCACGGCGCAATAGGCTTTTTATTCTAACAATCAGTTCAGCAAAAGCAAAAGGCTTGGTCAGATAATCATCGCCACCAATTTCAATACCTTTGATCCGATCGCTTAAATCATCTTTAGCCGTTAAAAATAAAACTGGCGTATGCTTTCCAGCAGCTCGGTAGCGCTGTACCAACTCAAAGCCACTGACGTCAGGTAGCATGACATCCATCAAAACCACACTAAAATCTTCAGTCATTAACGCATGATAGCCATCTAAACCTGTCATGTGATGATCCACGATGAAACCGGCCTCAGTTAAGCCTTTCTTAATATATTCTCCAAGGTTTTTCTCATCTTCTACTAACAGTACTTTCATCGTTGCTTACCTTTATATCATTATAGTTGTCAACAGCGTATCACTAACATTGTTAGCTTATCAGCCATATATTTATCAGGAACCCTTGTTATAACAGTGTTCTTTGGATAGAGACAGATGCTGGTATTTGGTTTTAATGACAAGAAGATGACAATATTATGCTGTTCCTAACGAACATGTAATATCCGTGTCATCTAGCTGTCAGCCACCATTTAGTATTCTAAATCAACGCCGCATATTGGCTTGTCTCTGATACAGACTGCCTCTACGAGTAAAGCAATTATCCTACTTAAACAGTTTGTTATTTATCTTTAAAGGGTCTTATATGAAAAATTATAGTTCATTAAAAAAAGCAGCTTTGCTTTCAGTATCGATGTTAGTGGGCATGTCAGCGGCCAATGCGCATACCACAAACTTAGATGCTTCTGTTCTCGGTAATTGTGATGCGCTCACTAGTTTTGCAAAGAACGCAGATCATAACGATGCACAGATTTCTAGCGCGCAAATGAAAGGCTATGTTGATGCGAGAGTCGCGTGTCAGGTACAGCATCAAGATCAACACTTGCAGTCTGAAAAGTATTTTGTGAAAAAATATGGTAGCGATCGTGATAGAAATGCTGAAGCCATATTAAATGAATATATCGCGCATTAAAATCTAAAGCGGTGAGAATGACAGCATTGTAATCTTAACGTCATCTACCAGTCAGAATGATTAATGTATCATTTAGGCTGGTTTAACAGCTATTGAACTCAATAGCCTTTAATCCAAACAATAGGAATTAATCATGTCACAATTTAAATTACTGTCTAAATCAATCGCAATGACGGCCATCGCTCTTGTCGTATCGACCTCAGCTATGGCGCATGACCCTAAAATGCATGCTGAAAAAGATCAAATGAACTGTGAAAAAATGCAAAAGCATATGGATATGATGGGAAAAATGGATCATAGCAAGATGGACATGAGCGATCCTGCCATGAAAGCGATGATGGCTAACATGGGTAAAATGAAGCAAATGTACCAAAAACACTGCGTTACTAACGACAGTAAATCTTAAA